>CALBLM010000245.1 GCA_937895695.1 uncultured Megasphaera sp. | reverse complement strand
TATACTAACACCGATGGCATCAAAAACAGGTATGCCATCCCAAATTAATAATGAGGACCATAGGATATCCAGCATCATATATACAAAGAAAAATCGTACGACACCATAAATGACATCTGTAGAGAAATCTTCTCCATTAGAACGAACATGATATACCATGCGGGGATGCAGCGTTTCTTGTACAGCCACACGAATGATGTGACATAACAATAATAGGCGTGTAACTTTCAAACCACCAGCTGTCGAACCAGCACAACCACCAACAAACATTAAAAACAGTAAGACGAGTTTGGAAAATGACGGCCATACGTCAAAATCACTTGATACAAAACCGGTTGACGAAGATAAGGAAACGACCTGAAAAAATGATTGACGAACAGCATCACTGCTATTCCATCCTTGTTGCAGTATCAAATTCAGTGTAATAACTGCTGTTGCAACAGCAACAATGCCTAAATACGTTCGAAATTCTGTATCTTTCCAAATCACATGAAGACCTCGATGCCAAGCTGCAACATACATACCAAAATTAGCACTGGAAATAAGCATAAAAAATTCCAATACTCCTTCTATTACGGGACTGTGGAAATGGGCTGCGCTATCATTATAGGGAGAAAATCCACCAGTTGCTATTGTTGAAAAGGCGTGATCCAATGCTGTAACAAAATTCATGCCGCAAAGCATGCACGCAATAGTTGCAGCTATCGTAAAAGATGCATACACACAAAATAACGCTTTAGCCATTTCCTTAATACGCGGCAATGTGCGTTCCGATGTAGGTCCTGTACTTTCAGCATTAAACATGTGTACCATGCCTCGGCCAATTTGCGGAAATAAGGCAATAAAAATGACGATGATTCCCAATCCGCCAATCCAATGGGTTAACGAACGCCATAACAATATACTCTGCGGCAGTATTTCTAAATCGGGGATAACTGTCGCACCTGTACCGGACAGGCCAGAAATACATTCAAATATACCATCTAATATGCCAATATATCCACCAGCTGTATAGGGAATCATCCCCAAAAAGGTTACCATAATCCAACCTAAACTAGTAATGGCAATGCCTTCTCGGTTCGTCAGCTCATTTTTCGCTGCCTGCCCTTGTAATATTAATACCTGTCCCCATATAATACAAACACCGATTGCAATGCAAAAAGCACCGATACTCTGCTCGCCATACCAAAGGGCTGTCGCTAAAGGCAGCAACATACTCATTCCGCAAGCTAGAGAAATTTTCCCCAGTATATATACGATTACTTTATAATTCATTAGGCTGTTACGCCTCCTACCACCGGCGATGAATATACTGCATTCCAGTTTGCAATATAATCAAAAAAGAAAAAATTTCCAATCTGCCTAAAATCATCAATAAGGCGCAATATAGTTTGACCCATGTTGGCATGAGAGAAAAATCTGTAATACCAAATAAACTGGCTGTCGCGCCAGTACTCGACAAGCAACCTACTGCCACACCCATCGCTTGCATGGGTTCTATACCGGCTAATGAAATAATCACTGTCGAAATAAAAAAAACAGCCATAAATAAAAAGAAATAACTTAATACACGACTGATAATTTTCATATCAACAGGAATTCCGTTGATTTTTAGACTAATAACCATATGCGGATGAAGAGTACGACGCATTTCCTGTTTAGCAATTTTAAACAGCACTACAAACCGCATAACCCGCATACCACCAGCTGCAGAACCAATACATCCGCCAATAAACACTAATACAAATAAGATGAACTTATCAAATTCCGGCCAGGTAGTAATAGACGCCGTAATAAATCCGCTAGTACTGCAAAAAGATACAACTTGGAAAAAACCATATCGCAGACTCATGGTGATATTATATACACCCATATGCCATAAATGAACAGATACTAACAGTCCTATGCCAAGTAGTATAGCTAAAAATACCTGCAATTCCGTATCGGCAAAAATCGTTCGGAATTCTTTTCGTTCAATACCTTTCCAATATAATAAAAAGTTACCGCTTGCCAAAATCATCGACAACATCCCGGCTATTTCCAAGGAAATACTGTTTTGTTGTGCAAAATCAAACACTGTATCGCCGCCACTGGTAGAAACGGTCATCAGTGCCTTAATACAAGCATCAACTAAAGGCAAACCCGCCATCGAATATAATATAATCGAAATAATCGTAATGGCTGCATACATTTTTCCCGTCTGACGAGCTGCATTTTGCATGCGCCCTATAACTGGGCTAAAGCGAATGCTTTGATGGGCTGACAATGTCAAACCAAATGAACCGCTAACTAACGGTACTACCGTCACTAACAACAAAATAAAATTCAATCCGCCCATCCAGGACATCATACTATGCCATAGTAGTAATGACGGTGGCAGCATGCCCTGCGTGTCAGATATACAAGATATACCGGTTGTTGTAAACGCAGAAACACTTTCAAAAAACGCGTCGGCAATATTCAGCCAGCCAGACAAGATATACGGAAGCATGCCAATACCGCCTAACAAAAGCCATACCAGCACCATATACCAAGCCCCCTCTACGGCACTCATTTGTCGTTTATGGATACGACCAGCATGAACAAGTAATCCACCAATACCTAACGCAATCAAAATAGATGGCCCAAAGTATATATATCCTTCTTCCTGCCAAAAAAAAGAATATAAAAAAGGAAGGATCATCACCATACCATTCAGCAAAGCAATTCGACCTAAGAGAAATACAAATAACCTCTTATGCATCTGTATCCCGTCCTTTAAAATAATTCATCACTTTTTTGGCAAATGATGTCTGGATAAACAAAATAACCCGGTCACCCGCCAACAATACAGAACTGCCGTTTGGAATGGAGGCTTCATTATCGCGAACATATGCACAAACTAAGCATTCTCTGGGCAGCTTGACATCCATTAACCGTTTGCCAGCAACAGGTGCTCCATCCTGCACGATAACTTCAACAGCTTCGGCTTTAGCCCCTTCTAACAGGGAAACGGATACAACACCGCCTTGACGAGCAAACGCTAACACTTCACTTGCAGATAATAAGCGCGTCGATAAAACAATATCAACCCCTACTTTTTCCATTAAATCGACATACTCTCTGCGTGATACGCGAACAATCGTTTTTTTCGCACCTAAATGTTTCGCAATTAATGCTAGCATTAAATTTAGTTTTTCATCATCTGTCAAGCAAATGACGACATCAGCATCGGCAATGCCTTCTTGTTCCAATAAATCCAGGTCCGTGCCATCACCACAGATAGCCAAGCCATTTTCCAGTTTTTCAGCTGCCAGCAAACTGCGTTCCCTGTTTTTATCAAAAATTTTAACTCGTACCCCTTGCTTGTCCAACATCGGTGCCAAAAATCGTCCAGTCCGGCCAGCACCAATGATAATAACTCGTTCTACTTTTGATGTATCCCGCTGTACAAAATTAGCACTAAATTTTTCAATTGCTTGGGGATCACCAATAAAATAAGCATTATCATGAGGCAGCAGCTTGTCATCGCCATGGGGAATAATCATGCGATGGTCTCTGAAAATCATGCCCGCTAATATAGATGGTGGAATCGCCATATCTTTAAAGGGAATATGAATAAGCGGTGAATGTCTCCCTACTTTTGTTTCAAACAAACGTACTTTACCGTTCGCAAAATCTTCTACGTTCAATGCGGCCGGAGTCATCAGAATCCGGTTGATTTCACGGGCCGTAATAAGTTCCGGATTCAGCATCAAATCAATATCAAAATTTTCTTTCAAATAGTCTTTGGCTTCTGATAAAAACTGCATATCTCGAATACGGGCAGCTGTATACGTAATGCCGTGTTTTTTAGCCAAAATACAAGCAACCATATTTACTTCATCAATCGCTGTGGAAGCTACCAATATATCGGCATCTCGAATATCTGGATCATTCATCGTAATCGGACTGGCTCCATTTGCCAGTATCGTCAACACATCCAATGTATTTTTGACGACTTCCAGCCGTTCTTCATCATGATCTACGACAACGACATCAAACTGTTCGTTTGATAATAATTCTGCAATGCTATAGCCCAGTTTTCCTGCACCAATAACAACAATACGCAATGCTATCACCTCTACTGCTTATGCGGTTATATTCAATGTATTAATTAGTATCTACGTTACTATACCACAAAGAAAAGATGGTGGCTAGTAGAGATTGATGTCATTACTTTGTATTTACAAAAACCTGACGACTAGACCCGTATTATACCTAGCCACTATACTGCAAATATGATAAAATAAGTTGTTTGAACAGCAAATTTATATATAGTGAAGAGGTTTATTATGGCAAACAAGTTTATCTCTGGGACGCTTATCCTAACACTTTCAGGATTTGTCGTCAAAGCAATCGGCAGTATTAACTGGATTATTTTATCCCGTATTCTAGGCGGTGAAGGTATTGGCATTTATCAAATGGCCTTTCCGATCTATTTATTAGCACTAGATGTATCCAGTGCCGGTCTTCCTATTGCAATTTCTATTATTACAGCTGAAAAGGCTGCGAAAGAAGATTATGCTGGTGCACAACGTATTTTTCGTGTTTCTCTGACGATGCTCTGTATGACAGCATTGTTTTTAAGCATTGTCGTTTTCTTTGGAGCCAGATTTTTAATTGATGAACAAATTATTCGCGAAAGCCGTGCATATTATTCATTAATCGCCTTGGCACCGGCTATTTTCTTTACGACTATCATTGCCGGATACCGCGGGTACTTGCAAGGATGGCAACAGATGACGCCGACAGCGATTTCTCAAATCGTAGAACAGCTGGTTCGCGTTGTTGTTATGCTTGGATTCGCTGCATTACTTCTACCATACGGACTGGATTATGCCGCCGGTGGTGCAAGTCTAGGTGCTGGGGCCGGTGGTTTTGCCGCTTGGCTGGTATTAATTTATTTCTACTATAAATTAAAACATTCTTTACCTAAAAATGGTCCCGTATTCCCACAAGAACGTATTCGTCACATTCTAAAGCGTTTGGTTGTTCTAGCTATTCCTATTTCCTTATCCAGCATTATGCTGCCTGTCGTTTCCAACTTGGACTTGCTCATTGTCCCTAGGCGGTTGGAAGTAGCCGGCTATTCTACGGCACAATCGACGGAACTATTTGGATATTTGACGGGTATGTCTGTTCCGCTCATCAACCTGGCAACAATTTTAACAGCTGCAATGGCTATGAGCCTTGTACCGGCTATCAGCCATAGTTTTACCTTAAAGGAAACGGACGAAATATACAATCGTACAGCTGGTGCTATGCGTATTGCTTTTTTGGTTACGATTCCATTCAGTGTGATGCTCTATGTTATGGCTGAACCGGTTGTTACATTTATTTACAACGCACCGGCAGCTACTGATGCAACGCGGGCCGTTGCCATCGCTATTTGTTTCTTAGGATTACACCAGATTACAACAGCTATTTTACAAGGCTTAAAACGGCCTAAAATTCCGGTCATCAACATGGGCATTGCCTGCGTGGCAAAAGTATTGTGCAACTGGTTTTTAGTTGCTATTCCTTCATTTGGTATTACCGGTGCTGCCTATGCTACTGTTGCGGATATTGGTGTAGCTGCG
>CALBLM010000244.1 GCA_937895695.1 uncultured Megasphaera sp. | reverse complement strand
TCCCATCAGCGGCATGCTTAACCCAAACAAAACAGCTAAACATAGTGTTTCTAAGTTTCGTTTTCTTTTCATTCGTGATTACTCCTCTGTATATAGCGGGATATAAGGATACTTTACGATACCTTTACTAGAATTTTTTATAAAATCATGTATAATGAAAAAAATACAAGTACTTTTGCGATATAAACCACATGGGTACTATTATACCACAACAGAGAATAAAGGAGGCATTTATATTGCATCAATATTTATTTTTCATCGGTTCTTTCCCTATTCGCGCCTACGGCTTATTGTTTATGCTTGGCATTATTTCTGCCGGCATCGTTGCGTATTACATTATGAAACGCGACGGCCGCGGCTGGCATATACATATATTTGATTTCACCCTTTGCTGCGGTTTGTTTGGTATCATTGGCGGCAGATTATGGGATGTTTTCTTTTTTGATTGGCCATACTACCACAATCATTTGACAGAAATCCCCTTTGTTTGGCAAGGCGGCATGGCGATTCAGGGGGGCTTACTATTTGGCGCACTGGCCGGTATTTGGTATACCAAGCATCACCATATTGATACGTGGGCCTTTGGGGACCTACTGGCCCCGGCGATTATTTTAGGCCAGTCTATCGGCCGTATGGCTAATCTCATGAACGGTGATGCGTTCGGACATCCTACGGGCGGAAATTTTGGTATTCTTTACCCCGATACTACGCTAGCCTATCATACGTACGGCAATCAACCGTTATGGCCTGCAGAAATTTGGGAAGGTCAGCTCGATATTCTTGTCTTTGTGGCCCTCCTGTTTTACAGTTCCTTTCCTCATAAAAAAGGACAAGTTTTCTCACTGTATGTTATGTTATATGCTGTAGAACGTTTCTTTTTGGAATTTTTACGCGGTGATTATGTAAACATCGCAGCAGCCGGATTAAAATCCGCTCAAATGACGAGTCTCATCGCTTTCGTCATTGCCTGCGCTGTATTCGTATATTTACAGTGGCATGGTACAATAGATACAGCTGATGCTGGACAAAAGAATTCATCCGTTAAATAGAATCAATCTAGAGAGCCTTCGTATAATAGGCTCTCTTTTATTTTGACTGCTGTATCTGCTGCAGCAAGGACGGAACATCGTTTTCGCG
>CALBLM010000243.1 GCA_937895695.1 uncultured Megasphaera sp. | reverse complement strand
CTAACGCTTCTTGCCGCAGTTTAGCCGCTTGAATAAATACTTCCAAATTTTGTTTGGCTTTATGCTGACCAATATATTCTTTTAAATAATGCGGGCGCAGACTGTATTGCCAAGAATCTCCCGGCATTGGTCCTGTTTCCACAATGCGATTTTCTTCCATGCCCTATCTCCCGCTTCCCAAGGCTTTCAATGCCTCTTTGATCAGTTGTTCCACCGTATGACAGCTATCTGCTTTTGCTTCTACGACAGGTGACACTTCTTGTTCACTATATCCCAAGCCAATAAGTGCATCTAACGCTTCAGACATCATTCCTTTTGAAACCACTGTCGACGGTATTGCAATATCTGCGACTGCACCGTCATCTACGGGGCCGATTTTATCTTGTAATTCCAATACCATACGTTCTGCTGTTTTTTTTCCAATCCCGGGCATTTTGGTAAGCACTTTTATATTTTTTTGATGAATAGCCAGTCGGAATCCGTCCGGATTTACGGCACTCAATACGCCAAGTGCCACTTTCGGGCCGACACCATTGACACTAATCAACAACATAAATAAATCATATTCATCCTGCGTGGCAAACCCATACAGCAATATCGCATCTTCGCGTACATTCATATACGTAAACACTGTCGTTTCTTTGCCAATCGTTAGTTTTTCCATTGTCGAGACCGGCACAAATACACGATATCCCACACCATGCACATCGATAAAACAATGTTCTCTAAATAGATGGGTCACGATTCCCTTCAGATAGCCAATCATAATTGCACCGTCCTTCGCAAACTCTGAGAATGACTGCAGTACACAGCATAAATCGCCATGGCTAAGCCGTCTGCCGCATCATCCGGCTTGATTTTTTCATGAATGCCCAGAAGACGCATTGTCATATCTATTACTTGGTCTTTAGTAGCCCTGCCGTATCCCGTAACACCTTGTTTCACCTGGAGCGGTGAAAATTCCAAAATAGGTATATGTGCCTGCTGGGCCGTCAAAAGAATAATACCTCGCGCCTGACCGACAGTAATCGCCGTTGTGACATTACGGTTAAAAAAAAGCTGTTCCACGCCGATGACATCGGGCTTATATTTCGCATATAGTT
>CALBLM010000242.1 GCA_937895695.1 uncultured Megasphaera sp. | reverse complement strand
CGGGAACTGCGTTTTAAAAAGGGCGATATTTTCAACAAAGAAACAGCTAGCCGTAGTATCCAGCGCGTGTATAATACGGGCTATTTTGAAGATGTCAATGTACGGTTGTTGCAAGGCAAGAAAAACATCAACGATATTATTGTCGAAATCGATGTAGTCGAACAAAAAACAGGGACCGTTACGATTGGTGCGGGCTATTCTGATTCAGACGGTTTAGTCGGTATTTTGGGCCTTAGCGAAACGAACCTTCGCGGTACAGGCGATAAAGTGTCTATCAACTGGGAATTTGGCGGTCATACACAGACGACGAGAAACTATATTTTCTCGTATACCCATCCATATCTCAATGATGCCGGCGACTCCATTGGCTTCAGCCTCTTTGATCGGGAATCGGAATATGACGATTATGATGAAAAAGGGAATTCTGTTGCCGAATACTATAAACGGACGAAAGGTTTTAACGTAACCTACGGCCGTGCCCGCAGCGAATACATTACGGATTATTTGACCTTGGGTACGAAAGACTCGAAATATACCCATTATAGCAGTGGTTTAGATTATCGTAATTTGGATAAATTATCACAAGGTGGAACACCGGATGACGCGTATACAGGATATATGAATAACAACTTCGGTCGTACCAATAGCTTGACATGGGATCATGTCTTTGATAACCGTGATAATGTATATGATCCGACGAAAGGCAAACGCCTTGCCTTTTCCGGTACGTGGGCAGGTCACGGCATTGGCGGCGATTTTGACTACTTCAAGTTTACGGTAGAAAATCGGTTGTACTATAAAGTCGGTCGAGCTCATGTCATTGCTGTTCGCTTGATGGGTGGTTTGGCAACAGGTGATATGCCGTTCGGTGATATGTTTACATTAGGCGGTGCCGATAATCTTCGCGGTTATGAAGACGATGAATTCCGCGGCAATAAAATGTATCAGGGCACCATTGAATACCGGTATCCGATTGCCAAAAAGATTCAGGGCGTTGTCTTTGGCGATTTGGGGAATGCCTGGGGCGGTACAGAACATATTCCTTGGTACAACAGCGACAATAAAATCCATTATTCCGGCGGTATTGGTTTCCGTATTACGACACCGATTGGTCCGGTTCGTTTGGATTATGCTGTTGGTTCTGATGGCGGTAAATTCCACTTCAGCTTTGGCGGTAAATTCTAATCAAGATAGACGGGTGGGATAAACAGTGATTCGTAGCGTTTTATGTACGGCACTGTTTATCTGCACGGGGTTTTGCAGTAGTTGGGCCGCACCGGTTACGCAGGTCCAAGTACATGTATCATCTGTGCAGGAAGCAGTGCCGCCACTTGTCCAAAAACGGATTGCTGCCAGTATTCAAACCGTAGGCAATCATGTACTGCTGAATCAGGACAGCCATGAAGTAAAAGAACATGCTGAATCTTATAAACGAATCATGTATGATATTGTCAATAGAGTCTTAATCGGGTATACTGTTGATGATATTCAGATTGCTGGTGACAGCACTGCTGATGTAACTATCAAAATACGTCCTTGGGGACAAACGATTCAATCCGTACAAATGGATGTTGATTATGGTGCACTGCCGGCATTAGGTAAAACCTTAGCCAATAACGATGTAGCAGACATGTCGGCATATGTAGAAAATCTGTTGATTGGGCTGCCGACAGATGCGTTGGAATGGGCGAATGGAGCCGTTAAAACAGTGCTGGAGCAGGAATTGGAATCCAGACTGCCCGAGTTTTATCCGCATATTGTCATTGAACCAGGTAAAACAGCGATTGTTCATGTATACTTTTTGCCAAAGCTTCCGATTGTACGTAATGTACATGTTGCGATTCATGCGGAAAATTTGCCAAAAGTTATTTTTTTACGTACACGTAAACATTTGGAAGAATATTATGCCGGCTTAGAAGGACTGCCGGTTGCTTTTTTACGTCGTCATCAAGCCGATATGCAGCAGATGCTGAGCCAAAGCCTGGCGGAGCAATGGGTCGTCAAATCGTGCAAGCTTCGTGTCGTGCCGCAAGTTGATATTGGTGAAAATACCAAAATTACACTGGATTCACAGACAGATTTTTATGATATCCAGGCCGGTATGTATATGGATGTAGGGCGTGAAACCCGTTCAGGCAGTCACGATGATGATACAGTTCTGCGGGCATTGGTCGGCAGAAAAATCGGTGCCCATCATGAAGTATACGGCGAGGTGGAATGGATGCCCGGTTCAGTGTCATGGAACGTCAAGCCGGGATATTTTTATCGGTTTGGCCGAGATACGCAGATTGGACTGCATCATGAAACGCGAGATGACAGCAATCATTGGTGGATACGCCAGCCTTTGGGAGCTAATTGGCAGTTGCGTTTCGATCGAGATATGACGCATCACGAAAACGAATTGGGACTAATGTATCGGTTCCATGATTATATGGGATTGGAATATATCATATCGAACCATGATCATTGGCTTAGGATTGTCGGATATTTGTAAAAAAGGAGTAATGCCATTATGATGTCAGAAATGGGTAAAAAACGAAATGTAAAGATTTTTTCCGGAGTAATTGCTCTGGTATTTGTATTGAGTGTTGCCGGCCTTGCAGTCATGCAGATGGGAAATCCCGTCAATGCCGCACCGTCCAGTAATATTGGTGTTGTCGACACGAGCAAGTTAATTACGCCGGATAATCAAGATGCACAGGAAGCACAGAAACAATTACAACAGATTGCTGAAGACAGCCAAAAACAGTTTGAAGAACAGTCTGCCAATATGACAGATGAACAAAAACAGGAATTGTATCAGAAGATGCGTGATGACGTTTCCAAAAAACAGGAAGATATCTATAAAGGTATTAAAGACAAAGTAGATACGGCTATTTCTAATGTAGCGAATACGAAAGGCCTTACGCTAGTCGTTGATAAACGTGCCGTATTATATGGCGGTACGGATATTACCGATCAGGTAGCAAAACAGTTGAATGATACACAATCCAAATAAGGAATAGATAGCAGATGAAACGGATATATGCGGCAGCGATTGGCATTCTCGTAGTCATTGCGGGCTTGGGTCTGGCTTGGCATATGTGGCATACACCGACAGCGGCGCCTGCGAAGGAAGCTGCGCCGGTATATGCCTATGCGGATGTAGAACATATTATGATGAGTCATCCTCGATATGCAGAATATCACCGCCTAGAGCTGGAGTATAATGCTTTGACTGCCCAATATCAGTTTGAACAGTGGAATTATTCCCGAAAAGCGGCAGCCGAAGGAATGTCGTCAGAAAAGTTTGCGTCCGTAGATGCAGCAGGTACAGCAGCTCTAAATCAAGAACTGCAGGCGAAAGTCGCTTTAAAAGAAAATGAATTGAATCACGACTTGCAGCAAACGTATGAAAATATGCTACAAGAAAAGAAAAAATCACATCCAACCGTTACATGGCGTGATAATACATTAAAAATTGTCAATTTACAGCTCAAACTACAGAATGTATCCTTGTCAGCCGAAGAAAAAGAAGCGGCTATGGCTGATTTGAAACGGTTGATGAAGGAAAGCGGTCCGTCTGAATCGATGGAAGAAACGAAAACGTTGACGGCAGAAATTGATAAGGCTATGGCACCGCGTCGGCAACAGGCTAAACAAGAGCTGGAACAATATGCTAAAACTGTCAAAGCCGATTTGGAAAAACGGCGGGATGACAGTCATCATGCATTTCAAGTACAGCTCAGTGATTTGCAAAACCGGCCGGAACCAACGGTGTGGAATAAACAGTGGAAAGACAAGCTGGAACAAAAGGAAAAAGAAATGAATACTGTCAAAGAGGAAATGATGACAGATATCCGTAATAAAGCTAGCGAAGTGGCACAAGAACAGGGAATCGACATGATTTTTGGGGAATATGAAGCCGTAGGTACTGCTCTTGATGTAACGGATGATATTATTGCCAAGCTGGCATAAGTAGGAGGCATGACAACATGAAAAAAATATGGAAAGGGTTGGCAGCAGCGTTAATGACCATTACCTGCGTCGGTATGCTGGCTGGTTGCGGCAGTGATGATAAAGTCGGTGTCGTAGATATGGCGCGCGTACAAAAAGAAGCCCCAGTCGTACAGCAGTATAAAGAAAAAACAGAAGCAAAGCAAAAAGAAGTCGCCAAAGAATTACAAGATGCAAAAAGCAGTATGTCTGATGAAGATTTTGCCAAAAAACAGCAGCAAGCAAGTCAGGAATTGAATATTTTTGGTGCTAGCATGCAGCGACAGTTGTTGACAGATATCCAAAACAAAGCCGGCGAAGTTGCCAAAGATAAAAAAATAGGCATTATTATGATGAAAGATGCCGCACCGAACGGCGGTATTGATGTTACTGATGATGTTATAGCGAAATTGCAGTAAAGGGGTTGTCCATAGTGAAAAAAACAGTACAGGAATTAGCAGAGTTTCTTGGCGGTACGGTCATAGGAAATGGGGATACTGTCATTGAAGATGTAAAAGGATTAGCAGAAGCTGGACAGCAGGATATTTCATTTGCTGTCGATCCATATACAGAATATTTACCTCAAGTTCATGCCGGTGCCGTTATTGTTGAAAAGGAAGTACCTGCCGGAGACAATACACTTGTCGTTGTAGAAAATCCTCGTCTGGCTTTTTCACAGCTCCTCGTGCTGTTTCATCCGCGTCAGTCCGTTGCCAGCGGTATTCATGAAACGGCAATTATTGATGACAGTGCTGTTATTGGTGAAAATACGGCTGTCATGGCCTATGCCGTTATTGGCAAACATGTAAAAATTGGTAATCACTGCACGATTTATCCGTCTGTCTTTATTGGCGATAACGTAACGATTGGCGATAATACGACGATTTACCCAGGTGCCGTTATTCATGAAAATTGTGTCTTGGGACAGCGTGATGTCATTCGGGCCCATGCAGTTATCGGCGGTGAAGGATTTGGCTTTGCGACGGAAAACGGTAAACATACGCGGATTCCACAGATTGGCAATGTTGAAATCGGCGATGACGTAGAAATTGGTGCCTGTACGTGCATTGATAATGCTACGCTAGGTTCGACAAAAGTGGCCAGAGGTACGAAAGTTGATAATTTGGTCCATTTGGGACATAACGTAGAAATCGGTGAAGACTGCTTTATCATTGCCCAAACGGGGATTGCCGGCAGTACCAAAGCAGGGAATCATGTTATTTTTGCAGGGCAAACGGGCTGTACCGGTCATATTACTATTGGCGATAATGCCGTGTTTGCCGGAAAAACAGGCATTACAGGGAATATAAAAGGCGGTCAGATTTATGCTGGTTTCCCGGCTCGTCCCCATATGGAATGGAGCCGCACGCAAGTATATTTGAAACACTTGCCGGAAATGGCTAAGACGATCAAGACGTTGGAAAAGAAGATTGCTGAATTAGAAAAGAAGACAGAACACTAAGAGGCTGCCTATGTATACGTTTATGAAAATCTTGAGCTTTCTGATTTGTCATATGCCTGTTTGTATGTGTCATGGCTTGGGGCGATTTTTGGGAAGTTTCTTTTGGACGTTTGTCCCTAAAAAAAGAAAAAAATTGGCCCAAAGGCAGATTTTGGAATGTGGCATTACTAACGATGCAGCAGAAGCTATGGCGATTGCCAAGAAAAGTACGACGCGCTTTGGCCCCATGATTATAGAAGTATTATCGTATCCGCGGTATACCAAAGAGATACTGGACAGAAAAATTACCTTTCATGGCAAGGAATATTTAGATGCATTGAAAGCCAGTGGCGAAGGAGCCGTCTTTATGGCATCTCATGCCGGAAATTGGGAATTGCTAGGTGCGGTACTGGCAATGAATGGCTATCCACTGATTTCCGTTGCCCAGGAACAGAATAGTAAAAGTGCTGATACGTTTATTAATGAGTATCGGGCGATGATGAAACAACATGTGACGTACAAAACGGGTATTCGAGATATGATTCGCTTTTTAGCCGATGGTCATTATATCGGCTTGCTGATGGATCAGGACCCGGGATTTGCCGGCATTATGGTCAAACTGTTTGGTAAAGATACGTTAACAGCTGACGGCCCGGCTAAATTGGCAGGTATCAAAAATTATCCCATTTTGACGATATTTATTCATGAAGATCGTCCGTATCATCATATTGTGGAAGTATTGCCGCCGCTGCGCCCGTATCCAACAGATACAGTCCTTTCTAAAAAAGAAAAAACAGAAGCCATGTATGCAGTGACGCAGGAATTAAATGATCGGCTGGAAGCCCATATTCGGAAATATCCGGAAGACTGGTTTTGGCTGCATAATCGCTGGAAATGGACGAAACGATATAAGGAAAAGCATCATTTACAGTAAGATAATCCGATGGAGTATAGCAAAACGACAAATGCTGAAAGATACATCAGCGTTTGTCGTTTTATGGTATAATAAAAAATATAAGAGTATGTAAACATTCTTCTTGGAGGGATGCTTGATAGGGAGAGATGATTTGTGAAAGAAGAACCGTCAGAGCAATACCGGCATATAACCAATGAACTGCCTCATTATCATACGGTATTGCTACAGCAATACACACAGCCTTTGGCCGATATTTTTAAAGTACTCGGTGATCCGACACGGCTGCGTATTCTTCATACATTAATGGAGGGAGAACGGTGTGTGCGGGATATTGCCGAACAAATTCAAATGGGTCAGTCTGCCGTTTCTCATCAACTGCGGATTTTGCGGGATGCACGGTTAGTACAGTTTCGTCGTGACGGCAAAGTAGTATACTATTCTCTTGCAGATAGTCATGTATTTACCCTGTTGGCTGTAGGATTGGAACATGTAGCAGAATAAATCGAAGAAGATTTGAAGGAGGATGCAGCGTGTATATTTGTTTAATGCGCCATGGACAGGCGGAACCATTGCAGGCAGAGCGGGCTGATAAAAACCGCGAACTGACGAGCTGTGGTAAAGAGCAGGTACAAACGATGCTTCAGCTGGCTAAACAGTGGTGGCCTGCCGGAAAGACCGTATTGTGGTCCAGTCCGTATGTGCGGACCTGCCAAACGGCAGGATATTTTACCCATAGTATTCCGTATGAATCGTTTCATACGCATCAAGTTATTGCCGAAGGCAATTTAGCGCATGTATATACCGATATTATTTGTAAAACGGATGCTGATGTGTTGTGCATAGTGGGACATGCTCCTTATTTGGACCAATGGGTTAGACAATGGACGGGTATGACCATAGAGTTTAAAACGGCGAGCATGGCATTGCTGGATTATGATGTACATGGAGGAGCAGTTGGCTCGGCATCACTGCTGTTATATGTTCAGCCTCAGGGAGCAGCATTATTTTCGTCAGCACACGAATAGGAGATGAATTTTTTATGATGAAACACGTATTGTCGATTGCCGGTACAGATCCATCCGGCGGGGCCGGTGCGGCAGCAGACTGCAAAACTATTTGCGCCCATCACTGCTTTGCCTTGAATGTGATTACTGCCGTTGTTTCGCAAAATACACAGGGTGTGCGGGGATATATGGATGTCACACCGGAACTGATTGCTTCCCAAATTGATGCAGTGTTTGAAGATATTACCGTAGATGCCGTAAAAATCGGTATGGTCAGCAATCTAGACACTATTCGCAGTATTGCGGAAAAAATGAAACAGTATAAACCGACCATTGTCGTTATCGACCCGGTTATGGTAGCAACGAGCGGTCATCGCCTATTGCAGCCGGAAGCGGAAAGGGCATTGAAAGAGATATTAATTCCCTTGGCTGACGTGTTAACACCCAATATTCCCGAAGCAGAAGTGCTGACAGGACAGACGATTCAGACATGCGAAGACATGGAAAATGCAGCAAAAACGATTGCCACCATGGGGGCCCGTGCTGTGTTGGTAAAAGGCGGTCATCGTGTTGCAGATGCGACGGATATTTTATATGATGGCCGGCGTTTTTACCATTTTAAAGGAAAACGAGTACAGAGTACGAGTACGCATGGCACGGGATGTACGTTGTCCAGTGCGATTGCGTCGAATCT
>CALBLM010000241.1 GCA_937895695.1 uncultured Megasphaera sp. | reverse complement strand
GTTCTGATTTTGAATCCCTATTGCCATGTTCGGCTATTTTTGGTGCTATTCTCGTCGTTGCTGCAGATGTTGCAGCACGGACCGTATTTAGTCCCGTAGAAGTGCCAGTAGGCATTTTTATGTCATTTATTGGCGCGCCATTCTTCTTATATTTATTAAAACGGAGGATGCGAAACGCATGAGTAAACTGATCACAGAAAACTTACGCTTGCAGTATGGAACGAAGATTATTGCAGATAAATTGAATATTTCTTTTGACAAACCGGAAATTGTTTCGATTATTGGTCCCAATGGTTCGGGGAAGTCAACATTGCTAAAATCTTTGGGGCGATTGCTAATGCCCACAGAGGGAGCCGTTTACTTAGATGGAAATGATTTACAGCGCATGGATCGTAAGACCATAGCCCGCGTTATTTCCGTAATGCCCCAATCGGTGCACGCTCCAGGAGATATGACAGTCCGAGATTTGGTTACTTACGGACGACTTCCGTATCAAGGTGTATTTTCAAAACTAAGCGAAGACGACGTACAGGCTATTGATACGGCATTGGACGCTACGGAAATGACAACACTACAGTACAACCGCTTGTCTGCTTTGTCCGGTGGTGAACGGCAGCGTGCTTGGCTTTCCATGGCGATTGCAAAAGAACCGCAGATTTTGCTGTTGGATGAACCGACGACGTATTTGGACATTCATCATCAGCTAGATTTGATGGAACTGGTTGTGCATTTATATCAGACACGGCATATCATTGTCATTATGGTTATGCATGATTTAAATCATGCAGCCCGTTACAGCCATAGACTGATTGCTGTAAAAAATGGAAAAATTGTAGCCGATGGCTCGGTGCGCGATGTGTTCCGACAAGATGTTTTAGAGCCGCTATACGGGATACGGGCTGTGGTCACGGAAGTACATGATGATCAAGAAAGCTACCTAGCATGCTTTCCGTATGCTGCTGTATAACTTACTAAATACGCTCTATTGTGGCGTAAATATATAAACCCTGTCACCAGAGTCATGTAGGACAAATGACTCAGACGGCAAAAATAGTTCAAAGATGAAAGGGAGTATTTTATAGTATGAACATTCATAAGAAAAAGAAAGGTTACACAATCAAAATTTCTACTGTATCTGCAGCTGTTTTAACTGCTTTGGCTATGCCGGTATGGGTAGCTGCTGCAGATACCGCAACGGTACAGACAAAAGACGTTATCGTGACGGCTACGAAAACGGAAGCAGAAGTTCAAGCGGTGCCGCAGGCTGTTGAAGTTATCACGCAGAAAGACATACAGCGTATGGGGGCTAATGATGTCTTGACGGCTTTGTCACTAGCCAACAACGTAAACCTTTCGCGTGCCGGCATGACCGGCAATGCCGTATCTTTGCGCGGCATGAGTACGAACCATACACTGATTCTTGTCGATGGCAAACGCTATGCCGGGGAAGATACAGATGTAACGACGAATGTCTATGCATTGCAGCGATTGAATGTTAGCGATATTGAACGCATTGAAATTGTGCGCGGCCCATCTAGCTCGCTGTACGGTTCAGAAGCGATGGGCGGTGTTATCAATGTGATTACCAAAACACCGGAACAAGCCGGCGGTACTGTAGGCGTTGTGACCGGTACGAGAAATACGGCGGAGTATTTTAATGTTTCCACCGGTAAACATGGGCGATGGAGTGCTTTTGTAGACGGCCGCTTTGATAAGCAGCGGGCTATTAATCGGCGTGCCTATAGTGTTTCTTCGACTGGAGCAACCACAGATGGGTATGACCGTTCCATGTATGGTATGCGGCGCACCTTCCACGGTGGTACCGTCTATGATTTTGAAAATGCCAATAAAAATAAACTGCGGTTTGATGTTGACTATATGAATGAAGATTTACGATCTGATTATGCAGATACAAAAAGTTCCAGCGGCGCATTGTATTATAATAAAAACAAACATGAATGGTATCATAATGAGCAAAAAGGATTCAGCGTAGAATATACAGGAAAAACGAATCGCAATGAATACCAATTCAGGACATACTACAACCAGTTGGAAAAGCACTCTAATTTGATTAATGAACGTAAATTCCCAAATCCTGTCATGGAAAATATATTAGGTGCTATGTATCCGAAAGCCGACATGGACTATGCCAAATACAATACGTGGGTAACAGAAGCCAAAGATACGATGTATATCGGCGACCGTCACAATCTGACATTTGGCGGCGAATACCGTCGACTCGAATATGAAGGCACGCGTCTGGGCGGTTCTACAGCTGGTTTGGATAAAAAAGTTGCCTCTAAAGATGTCGATTCCTACGCAGGTTATATCGAAGATTTATGGCAGGTTAATGACAAACTGCTGTTGATTCCTTCAGTACGGTTGGAACACAACAGCCAGTTTGGCTCTGAAGCAACGCCTAAAATTGGTGCCACATACAGTATTAACAATCACTGGCGTTTTAAAGCCAATTACGGTAAAGGCTACAAAGCGCCGACACTCAGTGAATTATACATGGTAATGAATCGGGCCATGGGAGTTGCGACAGTACATGTAGAAGGCAATCCTAATTTGCAGCCCGAAACGTCATACAGCTATGATTTTAGTATTGAAGCCGATAAAGGTGCGAACTTTGGAAAATTGACATATTTCAACAATAAAGTTAGCAATTTAATTGATACAGAATCAACGCAATCTGGGAATGAATATTGGAGTAAATACATTAACGTCGGCAAAGCGCAGATTAACGGCGTGGAATTGGAATTGGGACGCCATCTGAATGATCGTTGGACTGCTAAGATCACGCATAACTATTTAGATGCTACTAATGAAATTACAGGTGAACGACTGAACAACCGTGCTAAAAATACATCTACGATTCAACTGATTTATGATGACCATAAAGATACTGGTATCAGCGCTGTATTATGGGATCAATTTGCTAGTGACTATCGGTATAATGATGAAAATTATACCTATAACACACTGAATTTTTCCATCAACAAAAAATGGACGAAAGACTTTTCTACGTATGCAGGCATAGACAATATTTTCAATAAGAAAGTCGATGACTTGTATATTGACGGTCGTATGTGGCGGATAGGTGCAGAATGGAAATTATAGGAGAACCTAAAAACATGTATGTAAAACTAGTGGTATTAGCAATTGTGCTTTGCTTTTTTTCGCTCTTATCTTCCGTGCGTGCAGCGACTAAAGATGCCGAAGAAAACGTACTTTTTGTGCAAAGTAGTACAACCCAACCGGTTTCCTTATCTGCGATGATAGATGGACTGGCAGCATATGATGTCGTTGTATTTGGCGAGTTTCATGATAGTCAGCCAGTCCATCATGCTGAATTAGCTGTTTTGAAGAGCTTATATCAAAAACATGGAGCCAATTTGGTCTTGTCGATGGAAATGTTTGAACGAGACGTACAACCTGTGATGAATCAGTATTTAGCCGGAACGATTACGGAAGCTGAATTTTTGGCAGCATCTCGGCCGTGGCCGCAATATGAAATGGCATATCGGCCATTGGTAGAATTTGCTAAAGCACACCATGTTCCTGTATTGACCGGTAATATTCCGCGTCGCATAGCGGCAGCGTATGCCAAGTCGAAAACACTGGACAGCATCGCAGACAAAGATAAACAATACCTTCCTAAGGTACACCGGGCCGGGTCAGCTGCGTACAGAGAAAAATTTGCTGCTGTCATGCAAGGCATGAATGCAGACAAAGGTGGCATGAATATTCCTCCGCAGATGGTACAACCCATGTTTATGGCACAGTGCCTTAAAGATGATGCCATGGCAGAAAGTATTTCGCTGTATCGACAGGAACACCTACAGGCAGTTGTCTATCATGTTGTTGGTAATTTTCATAGTGCTGGTCATTTGGGTATGGTTGAAAAATTGGCTCAGCTGCAGCCGAAGAATCGTATTGCTGTGATAAATACGGTGCATTATGATGCTGATACAGATGCCATAGGAGATATTGCACGTGCTCATGCAGCAGAAGGTGAATATTTAGCATTAGAAACAGCCCATGCAATAAAATAAACAAGTAGCGATAATGGATAGTGACAGTAGTGCAGCGACATATCATAGGTAGCTGTGTGATTGTCACTATCTTTTCTATACATCTCTATACAGCAAAAAGGGGGATTCATGAAACGATTGTGGGCGTGTTATGCGCCATATTATCATACGTTACTCTTTGTCATCATAGGTTCCGTGTTGAGTGCCGGTATGGAAATTTCTTTTCCTATGATCGTGCGATATATCTTGGAAACGGTTTTACCGGCAGGTAATATGACACAGTTACTTTATATGGCTGTCATTTTGTTTTCTTTGTATGTAGCCTGCCTTTGTATCTCTTTTGGCGTATCCTATTGGGGACGCAGTATGGGAACGCATATTGAACATGATTTGCGTTGTCGCCTGTTTGCCCATATTGAAACGATGAGCTTTTCCTTTTTTGATAATGCCAAAACCGGTCAGTTGTTGTCACGAATTATTAGTGATATTTCTGAAATTGGCGATTTAGTTTTTCAGATGCCCAATCTGATTATGGTCTGTTTGATTACCATGGGAGGCAGTGCATTTTTTTTATTTTATATTAACTGGCAGTTAGCTATTTTTGTTTTGCTCCTTATTGCGATCAAAACAGGCGGGACGATTCTTCTCAACCGCCGTATGAAGTCAGCGTTTCGCAAGGCGCGAGAAAAAATGGGTATGGTCAGCTCGCAAACCATGGAAAGTCTAAATGCCATCCGCCTGGTACAATCTTTTGGTAATGAAGCATTGGAGCTAAAAAAATTTGTTACGGCTAGTCATGCGCTGCAGCAGGCTCAACAGCGAACATTTTTATTTGAATCGTATTTAACGAGCAGTATTATCTTTTTTTCTAATTTGACAAACTTGGTGATTATCGCTGCCGGCAGCTTTTTTATTATGCTGGGGATGATGAAGCTAGGTGATTTGGTTGCTTTTCTGATGTATTTGATGGTATTTATTCGTCCTATTAACTATGCTTACTGAACGGTATCAGCGAGGATTAGCCGGATATACACGCTATACGGAACTAATGGATACACAGCCGGTCGTTCAAGACCATGCGGATGCGAGGGAAGCCAGGCAGGTGCGAGGGTATATATCGTTTCAGCACGTTTATTTTTCGTATAATGGACATGATAATGTGCTACAGGATTTTTCGTTGGATATTCCCCACGGCAAGACGGTGGCTATTGTAGGATCGACAGGGGTTGGCAAATCTAGTGTTGCTAGTTTACTGCTTCGTTTTTATGATATTCAACAAGGCCATATTTATTTGGATGGTACTGACATACGTCAGTATACATTATCTTCTTTACGACGCCATGTAGGCATTGTGCAACAAGATGTTTTTTTGTTTTCCGATTCTATTCGGGAGAATATTGCTTATGGACGGCCAGATGCAACAGAGGCGGAAATCATAGAAGCGGCTAAACTGGCTCATGCCCATGAATTTATTATGAATTTACCGGATGGATATAACAGTGCAATTGGCGAACGAGGTGTCAAATTGTCAGGAGGACAAAAGCAAAGACTAGCGATTGCCCGGATGTTTTTGAAAAATCCACCGGTTCTGATTTTAGATGAAGCCACATCGGCACTGGATAATGAAACAGAACAAAAAATTCAACAGTCTTTGCAGGTATTATCGGCAAATCGTACGACATTGATGATTGCCCATCGGTTGGCTACTATACGACATGCTGATGAAATTGTCGTGCTGACGCCGGAGGGTATTGGTGAACGCGGTACCCATGAAGAATTGATGATCCGTGGCGGTTTGTATCATGACTTATATGTTTCACAATTTGAACAATAATGGCCTCGAGAATACAAAAAAGAGAGATCGCGTTAACGGTCTCTTTTTTTTTTGTACAAATTCAATTGCTATATGTGAAAACAAAAGATAGGATTTTATCATTGCCCCTATCATATTGTCAATATGTTGGCTATGTGCATGAGTTGTTGGGAAAAACGGGGTGTCACCACTATGCATGCATTTCGATATATTGATGAGCTTTGTCCAATGATACGACATCAATCCAATGAAATGCCGACAGGTAATGACAGGACGTAAATAATGCAGAATGAGCATGAATGAATTTTTTTAGATTTTCCCAAATAAGGTGACTCGACGGAATAGATAGATATCCCGTAATGGCAGCGTCTAATAATTCCATACTCGGCCATTCTTCACGAAAACAACTATGGATGAATAACAGAACATCTAGTGTTTCCGGTTGAATATGGAAAAAACGCTTTTCGTTTTCCCAATCTAGGAAGGTTATCCTATTAGTTTCTTTGTAAAATGCGATATCACGCAGTGCTGGACGTCCGTGGTGCAATCCCGCTTGATGAAGGAGAGCTAGACTTTTGCCGGCTTCAAAGAAAACGTGTTGGCGCAACGGAATCCATTCGTCTTCTTTTGCAATATGTTGGAGTGTTTGTCCACTGTCTTTCATGACAAAATAATCAGGACCCCAAAGCACAATCGTTGGTGCTAGCGGAATGCGGCTGTTTACGACTGTGATTTTATAGGCTTCTTCCAAAAATGCCATAACCGGATTGGGTTTAGCAAAGGCATTGCGGCCGTTGGGAAGACAGCGTTTGATAAAATATTTGTTTTCTTTGTAAGAAAAAGACTGAATACGGGTTGTTGGGTAATCATGCAGAAGTTGGATGACTTGTTTTTCTAATGTTGTATCAATCATATTAAATGCCTTTCATTTTAAAATGATGCCGATATCTTAGATATTAAAAAATATATTACGAAATTTTTACAATAACGTAGTTTATTCTATCAAGATTACTCCTAAAAAATCAAGAAAAATAAATAGAAAACCTAAATTATCATAATGAAAATTATAATAACTATAAAATAAAATAATCAGCTATCAAAATTATTATCATTTAAAACGAGAAATTTACAATAATAAATAAAAAAACGACTATTTTAAGACAATATCTATATTTAGTAACAATATTCACTTTTATTACTTGACAGATAAAAAAGCATTTTATATACTAAATATGGTAATGAAATGTATTATCAATGGAAGGGAAGTGCCAGTATTATTTACGGAGCTAATAGAAAGGAGCGATGTAAATGAGTGTCGTCATCGTAGGTGGAAATGATTGCATGGTTTGTCAGTACAAAACAATATGCAAAAAATATTCGTATAAGGCAAAAGTATTTACGCAAGTTCCGAGCGATTTTAAATCTAAAATAGGTTCGCCGGATTTAGTTATCTTGTTCACTAGCACAGTTAGTCATAGTATGGTACGGTGTGCATTGAAAGAAGCACAGCGAAAGAATGTAGAGGTTGTACGTTCTCATACCAGCAGTTCTAACTCGCTTAAGTGTATATTAGAATCACGCGCAGAGCGCTGTTGTTGTGGATAGCTGTCTGTGCATATGAAGGAGAGGTAAGAAGATGAACATCGTTACATTGGCAGACATGAAAGTCGGTGAAAAAGGTGTTGTCGAAGCCCTGCAGGGACATGGCAATATTCAACACCGTCTGGTAGATATGGGCGTTGTCAAAGGTTCCCATATCTCTGTCGTCAAAAAGGCACCGCTTGGTGATCCCATTGAAGTCAACGTAAAAGGTTGTGCATTGGCTTTGCGAATGAACGAAGCAGCTATGATTACGGTAGCTGTAGAAGGGGGTAAATAGTAGTTATGGAAGATGCAGGAAAAATTAAGGTAGCCTTAGCTGGCAACCCAAACTGCGGCAAAACGACAATTTTTAATAATATTACAGGAGCTAAGCAGCATGTCGGGAATTATCCCGGCGTTACGGTAGAAAAAAAAGAAGGACATTGTACATTTGACGGCAAAGAATTGCTTTTTGTTGACTTGCCGGGTACATATAGTTTAACTGCCCGTTCCTTGGATGAAGTCGTAGCAAGAAATGTTATTATTAATGAAAAACCAG
>CALBLM010000240.1 GCA_937895695.1 uncultured Megasphaera sp. | reverse complement strand
AATCCGGACGATCTACGGTAATCTGACGGTCAAACCGGCCGGGACGAAGCAATGCCGGATCCAAAATATCGGGACGGTTCGTTGCGGCAATCGTAATAATACCCTGATTGGAACCAAATCCATCCATTTCAACCAAAAGCTGGTTTAATGTCTGTTCGCGTTCGTCATGACCACCGCCAAGACCGGCGCCACGCTGACGTCCTACGGCATCAATTTCATCGATGAAAATAATGCAAGGCGCATTTTTTTTAGCTTGGGAAAATAAGTCACGAACACGAGACGCGCCAACGCCCACAAACATTTCGACAAAGTCAGAGCCGCTAATGCTGAAAAACGGAACGCCCGCTTCACCGGCAACAGCGCGAGCCAGCAAGGTTTTCCCTGTTCCCGGAGGGCCAAAGAGCAAGACGCCCTTAGGGATTTTTGCCCCAATATTATTATACTTGCTCGGATTACGGAGAAATTCGACAATTTCCGCCAATTCTTCTTTGGCTTCATCTTCACCGGCAACATCTTTAAAGGATACTTTGATTTTGCCTTCGCCATGCATTTTGGCATGACTTTTACCAAAGTTCATGACACGGCCGCCGCCGCCCTGGGTTTGCTGCATAATAAAGAACCATACGCCAATTAAAATTAAAATCGGCAAGATAGAACTCAACAAATTCATCCACCATGAAGGCTGTTCCGGCGGCTTGGCAATGACATTGACTTCGGCATCACGCAGTGCCGGCATTAGTGCTGCATCTGTCGGCGCATAGGATGTAAAAGACGTGCCGTCTTTCAATTGGCCTACGATAGCATGATCCGCCGTAATCTGTACAGCATCTACTTTCTTTTCTTCTACCTGATTCATAAAATTGGTATACGAAATTTCTGATTTATCAGATTTATTCGTCGTAAATGCATCAATAATAGATACGGCCACAATAATAATCAGTAAGTATAAACTTACATTACGCACAAATTTGCTCAAAATACTACTCCTTTCATTGGAATCTATTTTTAAGTGATTTTATCCAACCAATACAGTCTTATCTTACCACACTTCCTGCAAAGCAACAATAACTTTTGCATAAAAACAAGTCTATACTGCACCAATTTTCTTTTTTATTTTGTATATATTTCCTCTTTTAAAATACCGATATACGGCAGATTACGATACCGCCCGTCATAGTCCAGGCCATAGCCGACCACAAAGGCATCGGGAATTTCAAAGCCATTATAATCAACAGGAATATCTACTTGACGGCGAGCCGGTTTGCTGAGTAATGTCGCTAGTTTGACCGAATTGGCACCGCGTTTTTTTAGCAGCGGTACTAAATGGCTCAGCGTAATACCTGTATCAATAATATCTTCGACAACAAGAACGTCTTTGCCGCGTATATCTGTATCTAAATCTTTGCGAACCATGACGGCACCGGAAGAGGTAGAACCGGAACCATAGCTGGAACAGCTCATAAAATCAAATAAAACCGGCGTATGAATGGCGCGTGCCAAATCCGTATAAAACGTAACAGCGCCTTTTAAAATGCCGCACATGAGAATCGTTTTTCCGGCATAATCCTTACTAATCTGTGCGCCTAATTCTTGTACGCGTTGGTGAAGCATTTCTTCTGTAAATAAAATTTCTTTGACATCCTGGTGCATGGATATTCCCTCCTGAATCTATTCTCTAATACTTTTATATCTGTTTTATTAACAACACCTTATCGGCGTCGATACAAACAAGGTTTGATACAAAGCGCAGTTCGTGTCGTATACGCCAGCCATGTACCTGTTTGAAATTGTTTGCCTGCCCCTTTGCCTGCCAAGTCTCGCACTGCTTCGACATAGTGAAACGATATATTCTGCATCGTTCCCGTCACATCCTGGCACAATAGCCGAATCAAGCGGCGCTGCATAGCAACGGGCTGGGACAAAAATCTTTTTTTATCAATGCAGATATCCTGCGTATGATGAA
>CALBLM010000239.1 GCA_937895695.1 uncultured Megasphaera sp. | reverse complement strand
GGCAAAGGGACAAAAATCATCTTACTTGGCGACCCCAATCAAATTGACAAGCCATTTCTAGACGAACGCACAAACGGATTAAGTTATGCCTCGGAAAAAATGAAAGGAAGCCCTTTGTGCTTTCAGATTACGATGACCGCCGACGAATGCGAACGGTCCGAACTGGCTCTGGATGCTATTCAACGATTATAACTAGAATATCCTAGTTATCTATAGAAAGGAATTAAGTATCTTTATGAAAAAATTTACGTATGAAAATATTCTTCACGCAAAAGAACTCAATGTATATTTGGAACAAGGAAATAATGTATTAGGCATGCTGGGTTATACGGAACATGCACGAAAACATGCAGCCAAAGTCGCCGTCACCGCAGGAAAGCTGTTAAAAAAGCTAGGATACGATGAACACTGCGTTGAATTAGCCCGTATTGCCGGCTATATGCATGATTTAGGAAATTGCATCAATCGCGTAGATCATGCCCATACAGGTGCCTTGATGGCCTTTCAATTTCTTCGGGACTGGGGTGCTCCACCTGATGATATTGCCAGAATTATTACGGCCATTGGGCAGCATGATGAACAGAGCGGCACTGCCGTTGACCCCATATCGGCAGCACTGATTTTAGCCGATAAGACCGATGTGCGTCGCAACCGCGTACGCAATCCCATTCGTGAAACCTTTGACAAACACGATCAAGTCAATTATGCTGCTATATCTTCCAAATTGAAAATAGACGTTTCCAAAAAGACGATTACATTGACAATCGAGTTAGACGAAACGATTTGTTCCATTATGGATTATTTTGAAATTTTTCTTCAACGTATGCTCATGTGTAAGCGAGCTGCCGAACTCTTGGGACTGCGCTTCAAAATGGTTGCCAATGGCAACAAAATTTGCTAAACAATATCCTTCTCAGTCATACAATAAAACAAGGCATGAATTCATGAGCAGATTATCTCATGAATTCATGCCTTTTCCTATATACTAACCGTATATGGTCTTATCTAGGGTAATGTATTTTGCATCTCCGTTACCATCCCAATACCCAGCTAGCTACACCAACTAAATAAGATGGTACAGAAAATCCCTCTTCAACAGGCGTTGCTTTCATCGGTACACTGCCTACCGGTTTGCCATCATAATTAATCATAATATGACCTACTGCATTGTCCTGCGTATCCTTTGCCGAAACTTCTTTGGGGATATCATATGTCAAACTATAATGGGACATGTCTTCACCGTGAATCAAAGGATAGTGAATATCTTGTACCGCTTCGACTTCTGTCTGATAGGCCTTGCCGTCTTTGACCCAAACCGTATGCTTTGTTTCTTCTTTTTTCGGACCGTCAGCCACATTAACGTTAGCAAACCCATAGTCCAGTAACGCTTGAGCATCTGTAAAGCGTCCCTTAGCCGTTGGCGAAGCCATGACAACAACCAAAAGATTCACATTCCCCCGCTTGGCTTCAGCAGCCAAACAGCCTCCGGATTCGCTAGTCCATCCCGTCTTAATACCGATTGCCCCGGGATAGGAACCTAATAACTCATTTGTATTAATAACATTTAATGTTTTTCCGGCAGGCTGCAGCCAATGGACGCTCCCATTTCTGCGAGCAACCATGGTACGGAACGTTTTATTTTCCATCGCATAGCGGGCCAGTTTCATCATGTCCCGTGCTGTCGAATAATGGGTTGGTACCGTCAGCCCATTAGGATTCTCAAAATGTGTATGTTCCATGCCTAATTCCTTGGCTCGTTCATTCATTCGCTTGGCAAAATTCGGTACACTGCCATCAACACGTTCCGCTAATGCTACAGCAGCCCCATTATCGGAAACCATAAGCATACCACCTATCAATTCATCCCGTGTAAACATATTACCGGGAAGAATGCCAAGCGGACAATCTTCCGTATACGCCGCATCCTTTGAAATCGGTACAGTGTCATTGGGATGCAACTGTTCCAATGCCAATATGGCGGTCATGATTTTCGTCATGCTAGCCGGATATTTAATAACATCTGCATCTTTTTCCAAAATCACGCGTCCTGTCGACGCTTCTACGAGAATATATGACTGAGCCGTTACAGCCGGTGCAGGTACAGCTGTTGCCGCCGCTTCA
>CALBLM010000238.1 GCA_937895695.1 uncultured Megasphaera sp. | reverse complement strand
CATCTTGACGTACTTCACCGTTTACTTTGGTTACCACATCAAAGGTGTCAGGCGCAGCATCGCGCAATAAGATATACGGCCCCATGGGGCAGAATGTATCCAAGCTTTTTCCGTGAAACCATTGCACGTGATTAGCTTGTAAGTCGCGGGCTGTGACGTCATTGAGAATGGTGAAGCCATATACATGATCCATTGCTTCGCTGACTGGAATGTCTGAGCCTTCCTTGCCAATGATAATGGCCAATTCGCCTTCATAATCGACGGCATTAGTAACATTTTTATGAGGATCAATCAAATCATCTGGCCCGATAACAGATGTCGTTGCCTTGGTAAAAATGAGCGGATATTTAGGAACATCCGGCATCGCCGTTTTGTCAAATTCGGCAATATGTTCTGCGTAATTTTTGCCAATGCAGAATACATTCCGTTCCAAATGGGGAATCGGCGCCATAACGCGAATGGTTCCTAAAGGTTTGGCTTTTACAGCTTGGGTTTTTTCATTTTGTTCCAGCGCATCGGCTAATGCCAGCAAGCCATCATTCCCTTGACGAACGCTTCTTCTAAAGCAATAGCACTGTACACGCCTGTTTCTTCTTCATTGAGGACGCCCCATTGGATGAGCCCCATATCTTCAAATGTCAATATTTTTTTGATCAAGTGTATCGTCTCCTTTATAGTTGAAATGTATAGTTATTATACCATATTTATGCGTAAAAAAGCTTATCTTGGAGAAAAAGGAAAAAATATAGGGAATTGCTAGTGTAACTGCTGTTTTTGTGATAAAATGAAATATCATATACAAAGGGGAGAATCGTTGATGGATAACGAAATTACAAAAAATTTTATTGAAAATCTTATCGATGAAGATAACGAAGCAAATACATACGGAAAAAGGGTACATACACGTTTCCCACCAGAACCGAATGGGTATCTTCATATTGGCCATGCTAAATCCATTTGCCTCAACTTTGGTATTGCCAAAAAGTATGGCGGCTTGACCAATCTTCATTTTGACGATACGAACCCATCGAAGGAAAATGTCGAATACGTCAATTCCATAAAAGAAGATGTCAAATGGCTTGGCTTTACATGGGATGACCGCATGTTTTATGCGTCTAATTATTTTGACAAATTATATGAATATGCTGTGAAGCTGATTAAATTGGGCAAAGCCTATGTCGATGATTTATCGGGCGATGAAATCCGTGAATACCGGGGAACCTTCAATACGCCGGGGAAAGAAAGCCCCTATCGTAACCGCAGCGTCGAAGAAAACTTGCAGCTCTTTACGGAAATGAAAAACGGAAAATACGGAGACGGAGAAAAAGTACTACGCGCAAAGATTGACATGGCCAGCCCGAACTTAAATATGCGTGACCCTGTATTATATCGTATTGTCCATGCGCCGCATCATCGCACAGGCAACAAATGGTGCATTTACCCCATGTACGATTTTGCCCATCCTGTATCAGATGCGATTGAACGTATTACTCATTCTATTTGTACATTGGAATTTGAAGACCATCGTCCTCTCTATAATTGGGTATTGGAAAACTGGGATGATCCGGAAGGCCAAAAACCGCGTCAGATCGAATTTGCCCGCTTAAATGTTACCCACATGATTACGAGCAAACGCAAACTTCGTACATTGGTAGAAAAAGGAATTGTCAGTGGCTGGGATGATCCTCGTATGCCGACGATTTCCGGCATTCGCCGTCGCGGATATACGCCGGAAGCGATTCGTGATTTTTGCGAACGCATTGGCGTTGCTAAAGCAGACAGTATGGTCGATATTTCGTTGTTAGAATATTGCATTCGCGAAGATTTAAAAATGAAAGCACCTCGCTTGATGACCGTTATCGATCCGCTTAAAGTAGTTATCACCAACTATCCGGACGGACAGACAGAAATGATGACAGCGGATAATAATCAGGAAAATGAAGCCATGGGAACGCGTGATATGACATTCAGTAAGACCATTTATATCGAACGCAGTGATTTCATGGAAGTGCCTGTCAAGAAATTCTTCCGGTTGGCTCCGGGTAAAGAAGTTCGTCTTAAATACGCCTACATTATCAAATGCGAAGACGTTATTAAAGATGATGACGGCAACATTGTTGAACTCCATTGCACGTACGATCCGGAAAGCAAGAGCGGCAGCGGTGCCAATGCCAACCGTAAAGTCAAAGGC
>CALBLM010000237.1 GCA_937895695.1 uncultured Megasphaera sp. | reverse complement strand
ATGCGAAATTCTTCTTTGAAGAAGACAAGAAACATAAACTCGTTGATTATACAGAAAAATTGAAAAAAATCGTCTTCCAAGATGGGTTGGGAACGCTCTTTGACAAGGCTCAGCGGTTGGAACAAATTACGGTATTCCTCAATCAGAAACTAGATCTTGGCCTTTCCGATGATGCCCTCAAACGAGCATCATTGCTTGCTAAAGCTGACCTTGCAACGCAGATGGTTATGGAATTTACGGAACTGCAAGGGGTTATGGGCAAGGAATATGCTTTGATTGATGGCGAAGATCATGATGTTGCCGAAGCAATTAATGAACAATATCAGCCGCGTTTTGCCGGTGATGTACTGCCTCAGACGACGATGGGCAAAGTGCTCGGCATTGCCGATAAATTTGATACGATTACGGGCATGTTCAGTCAGGGGTTTATTCCGACAGGCTCTCAAGACCCATTTGCTTTGCGCCGTCAGACCATTGGTATCCTTAACATTCTGATGGATGCGGGCTGGAACTTGAACTGCCATGAAGTATTTGCCTTTATTTTGCAGCTGCTCCATGTAGATACAGATAAACAAGCTACCGTCATGGCGCAGTTGGATGATTATTTCAAACTCCGCTTGAAGAATATTTTCCAAGATAAACAGATGGATTATCATATCATTGACTGCGTTTTGAATGCCGATACATTGAATGCTTCGGAAGCAGCTAAACGGGCACAAGCGTTAATTGATGCCGATATGATGGGTAAAACCGATTTGTTGCAGGCCTTTACCCGTGTCAGCAACATGATTAAAGATGCAACAGATACGACAGTGGACACTGCATTGTTTGAAACGGAAGAAGAAAAAGCATTATACAGTGCCTGCCAGGCCATGGCAGCAAATTTGCCAGACAAATATGCCGTTTATGATTATGAAGGCGTTGCCGCTGTATTATCTGAGGGCATTGCGGCGATTAATGACTTCTTGGATCATGTATTAGTTATGCATGAAAATCCGGCTGTTAAAGAAAATCGCATTCATTTGCTGACATTAACATTTAGCCTCATTAGCCCTCTTGGCGATATTAAAAAATTATCCTAAGGTAATTGTTACAGCTTTGACACAGTTTGCCTAAAAGCTAAATGGTATTCTTGTCATTTAAAAAATGAATATGGTATAATACATAGCAGATATGGCATAACATCCCATATCTGCTATCTTGCATATGCGGCACGTATCATGCCGTACGTACTTTTCCATACTGGGAAAGGCTTCATTCTGTGAAGAAGCGATGTAAAAGGAGTGAGCCTCATGAATATGAAAAAAATAGCGCTAGTATTAGCGGGAGCAGCATGTATTGCCGGGTCTACGGCGATGGCTGCGGATACTATGATGATTAAAAGTTCCAATAAAGATAATGTAGAAGAAGTGATGGTCTACAAATCGACTGAAAAAGGGTATTATCAATACTATAATAGTGCCTATGGATATGTCGTCGATATTCCGAAAGAAGCAGTTCAGGCAGATGCGACAATTGATGGCGATGGCTGCTATTTCCAGGATCCGAAGGATAAAGCTGTCTTTAGGACCGAAGCTGCCAAGAACCCCATGGGATTTTCTGTTGATGAATGGCGCAGCATGTATATTGGTATGAACGGTTCGCCAGCATTGACAACGGATATTCGCACGAAAACGAGTTATGCCATTGGCTGGACAGCTGGTAAAAAATCGTATTATCGTGAACTCTATGTCAACGACAAAGATCAGACCTATACCTCCTTTACCGTTGAATATCCGACAGATAAAAAAGACAAATATGAAAAAATTATTGCCCATATGGCACGCAGTTTTGTACCTAGCGGCGTAAAAATGTAATCGTATATGCAAATACGATAAGAGGCAGTAACAAAATGAGAATTTGAATTCATTTTGTTGCTGCCTATTTTGTCATCTTCTTCAACCTTCAAACAAAAAACGAAAAACCTTTAAAATAGAGCCAGCAATATGCCGCCAATGGCAATCAAAGCGATAGCGATACCGTGGATGAACGTGACGTTTTCTCCGAATAAAAGAATAGCTAATAGAACAGAAAACACGACACTTAGTTTATCGATAGGTGCGACTTGCGATACATTTCCTGTTTTTAAGGCAAAAAAGTAAAATAACCATGAAGTGGCTCCGGCAATACCGCTCAATGCGATACAGACCAAGGCTTTGGGCTGTCCCATAATAGACGGGACAGCTGAGATATGACCCTGCACGACAGCAACACCTATTAAAAATATGGCCATAATGGCAGCGCGGATAGCCGTTGCAGCTGTACTGTCCATGCCGGACAAGCCGATTTTACCGAAAATAGAAACAAAGGCAGCGCAAATAGCTGATAACAACGCATAAATCAACCAACTTTTCATGATAGAAACCTCCTCGTATACGAGTATAGTATACGCTGTAAGCATAACATCTTCCTAACATTTTGTTAACAAATAAATCTGTCCCAGGGGCGGAGTAGCGTTTTGTATCTTCCCAATCGCATAAATGTATACTATAATGAATATCATGAAAACTGAGAGATAAAGGAGTTCTGGCATGGCAGAATATATTATGCTGCAGGGAACGAGTTCCCATGTCGGCAAAAGTATTTTAGCGACAGCATTATGCCGCATTTTTTTACAAGAAGGAAAACATGTCGTTCCATTTAAAGCACAGAACATGGCGTTAAATTCGTATGTCACTCAAGAGGGTCGTGAAATGGGGCGAGCGCAGGTGGCGCAGGCAGAAGCCGCCGGATTGGCTCCACAAGTCGATATGAATCCGGTGTTGCTCAAGCCTACCGGAAATTGTTGTTCCCAAGTGATTATCAATGGCTATGCCGTGGGTAACATGTCTGCCAAAGCCTATCATACGGGGTATTCACTCAAAGCATTTTCAGCCGTCAAAGAAGCATTACATCGCTTAGAAGACAGCTATGATACGATTGTCATTGAAGGCGCAGGCAGTCCGGCAGAAATCAATCTGAAAGACCATGATATTGTGAATATGCGAGTGGCTAAGTATGCGCAAGCACCGGTTTTGCTCATAGCTGATATTGATCGTGGTGGTTCATTGGCAGCACTGGTTGGAACGTTGGAATTATTGGATGCCGAAGAACGTGACTTAGTCAAAGGATTGATTATCAATAAATTTCGCGGCGACGTATCATTATTTATGCCGGCCGTGAAATTTTTAGAAGAAAAAACGGGAAAACCTGTCTTAGGGGTTATTCCGTATATTGAACAGTTAGGCATTGATGATGAAGATTCGGTATCGTTAGACGATAAAACGGAACGGTCTTCTAAAAAGGCGGCTATTCATATCGCTGTCATTCAGCTTCCTAAAATTTCGAATTTTACGGACTTTGACAGTCTGGCCGCTGAAGATGATGTAAGCGTCACCTATGTACAAGAAACTGACGATCTA
>CALBLM010000236.1 GCA_937895695.1 uncultured Megasphaera sp. | reverse complement strand
GTCCGGTGATAGGCCAACACCAACAAATCAGCAGACGCCTTAGAGCTGCTGTACGGACTGGATGTATGAATGGGCGTCGTTTCCGTAAAGAACAAATCCGGCCGATCCAGCGGCAAATCACCATACACTTCATCCGTCGATACCTGATGATACCGTTGGATGCCGTATTTGCGGCACGCATCCATCAGCACGGCTGTCCCCATAATATTCGTTTCCAAGAAAATACTCGGATTTTCAATGGACCGGTCAACATGGGATTCAGCCGCAAAATTGACCACCATATCCGGCTTTTCCTCTTCAAACAGTTGGTATACGGCCTGTCTGTCGCAGATATCTGCCTTGACAAAGCGAAAATTAGGCTTGTCCATGACTGGTGCCAACGTAGAAAGATTGCCGGCATACGTCAGCTTATCCAAACAAATAATCCGATCGTCCGGATGAAATTGTAACATATGAAACACAAAATTGGAACCAATAAACCCGGCCCCTCCAGTAATAATGATGTTCATGGTACGTGTTTTCTCCTTAGTTATTCATTCAACCTTATTTCTAATAGCAGTATTTTGATCCCGAAATACTAGATATACTCGATGAATAAGCCCATGCTACTCCTGCAGGGATAATAAAAATCCATAGACCAAAGAAACAGCCCGCAAGAACTTGTATCACTTTTTCACCATATTCACTTCCCCTGCTAGCTATAGTCATATCAAATTATCACTATGTGTTATAGCTTTATTATATCAGGACACCTTTTCAATGCACTAACAACGCTCTTCTGTTTTTTATCAAAACTTTTTTTCAATCATCTACAGTATTCAAAATCTCCACAGTTCTTTCCAAGCCTTGTCTTATAGTATACAACGGATTCCATCCCAACTGTTTGATTTTATTTCCATCTAACCGAGCTTTTGTTGCTTTACTATACCCAGCTTTTTCTACTGCATCCGGTAGTTCAAATATGACTTTTTTACCCGATATATCTGCTAGGATTTTCGCCAAATCTTTTAGTCGGATATCAGAAGAATCATCAGCAATATTATAGGCTTCACCATTCTTTCCTTTTAGTAAAATTGTCAATAATCCGGAAACCGCATCAGCAACATACGTATAAGAATAATACTGATTACCTTCGCTCTTTAAGACAATATCT
>CALBLM010000235.1 GCA_937895695.1 uncultured Megasphaera sp. | reverse complement strand
TACAACGCCAAGGCTTCACAAGAAAAGAAAGAAATTACCCTTGGCGTAACACCTGGTCCGCAGGCAGAAATTGCGGAAGAAGTCAAAAAGGAAGCTGCAAAACAAGGTATTACGATTCGTATTATGGAATTTTCCGACTACGTTACGCCAGATATTGCCTTGGCCAACAAAGAAATTGATATCAACTCATATCAGCATAAACCCTTTATGGATAATCTGGTCAACGAAAAAGGATTAAAGATTGCTTCCATCGGCAATACCATCCTTGCCCCGATTGGCCTGTATTCTCACAAAATCAAAAGCCTTGATGAAATCAAAGACGGTGATACCGTTGCCGTACCAAACGATCCGACTAACGGTGCCCGCGGCATTTTACTGCTCCAACAGGCCGGCTTGATTAAAGTCAAAGACGGCGTTCAATATCCAACAGCAACAGATGTTGCCGAAAATCCGAAACATTTGCAAATCAAAGAATTGGAAGCCGCACAGATTCCCCGTTCGTTGGATGATGTCACCTTTGCCGCCATTAACACCAATTTTGCTATGGATGCTGGGTTAGACCCCGTTCACGACGCCATCTTGCGGGAAGACAAAACGTCTCCGTACGCCAACATTTTGGCTGTTCATCAAGACGATGTACAAAATCCAACGCTGCAAAAAATCCTTGCCATTTACCAGAGCGATACCATCAAGAAATACATTGAAGAACACTTCAAAGGGGCTCTGATTCCGGCGTTTTAAAAAGAAAAATAACTGTTCCGTTGTGGAGCAGTTATTTTTTTACAAGCCTTAAAAAAACAGATAAAATTTGGTACAATACATATAGTATGATTGTATATCATGAAAGAGGGGTTTTTAAATGATTTCTATCTCAGAAAAAACAAAAACAACACTGAAAAATGCCTATCCGGAATTTGAAGACGCTTGTCATGCCTTCTTCCGTCAAGAACTTCCTGCCAGCAAATATAAAGGTATTTCTGGTAAATTCGGCAGCTATGCCGAACGCGGTGGTAAAACTGGCATGATTCGCATGCGTTTTTCCGGCGGCTTAATTACGAAAAAACAGATTCAATTTCTTGCCGATGCCTTGGAAAAATACAACGTATCGCTCGTGCATTTTACAACAGGCCAGGCCATTCAATACCATAAGCTGAATGAAAAAGACATTCTTTCGTTATATCAAGAATGCTTTGACCAAGATATTTATTGTGCCGGTGGCGGCGGTGATAATCCTCGCAATGTCACGGCTAGTCCCTTACGCGGCGTAGACCCGAAGGAATACTTCGATATATCTCCTTATGTCGATGCAGCTGCCAGCTATGCCATTACACTGATTCCTCAGCTTCATCTGCCTCGGAAATATAAAATCGGTTTTTCCAACGGGACAGATAATGAAGGACATGCTACGTTTAAAGATTTAGGATTTTTAGCTAAGAAAAATGGTACCTTTGATGTCTATGCTGCCGGCGGCTTAGGCGCATCCAATCCCCGTTTGGGTATCAAAGTTGCGGAAAACGTAGATCCAACAAAGATTCTCTACTATATTGATGCTTTTGCCCAAGTCTTCATGAAATATGGCGACTACACCAACCGTGCCAAAGCCCGGTCCCGTTTCATGCCGACCAATTTAGGGGATGATGAATTCCGTCGTATTTTCCAAACCTATTTGGCTCAATCTGAAGAAAAAGATTTAGACATTACGCCTGTTGCCACGCCGATTACCAAAACCGCACTAGCTGTGGCCGCACCGACAAACCCGCGGATTCATCCTCAAAAACAGGATAACTTATATTATGTTTCGTATCATCCCATTGCCGGCACGCCTGATCGAGACGTCTTCCATCGCCTGCTGCAGTATTTAACAACTGTTGACGACGCAGAAATCCGCCTGAATTCCGACGAAACACTTTATGCCATCAACTTGACGGCTGAAGAAGCAGCAAAAGCTGCTGCCATTATTGAATCCGATACAGCCAAAAATACTTTTGAATCGTCTGTCTGCTGCATTGGTGCTGCCATCTGCCAGCAAGGGATTCGTAATTCTCATGCCATGTTCCTTCATACCATTGACGCATTGCATAAGAATCATGTCGATACGTCCCTCTTGCCGCAACTGCATATTTCCGGCTGCCCAGCATCATGCGGTACGCCACAAATCGGAGCTATCGGACTGCGCGGTGCTGCCAAAAAAATCGGCAATACCATGCAGCCTGCTTTCGCTGTTCTTGCCGGCGGTTCCTATGTTCCAACCAAAGAACACTTAGGAACGCAAATCGGCGTCATTACAGAAGCCAATATTCCTGTATTCTTAACTAAACTGGCAAATACACTAGAAAAAGCTGGTCAGCCTTTTACTGCTTGGTATCCGGCTCATCAAGAAGAATTTGCTGTTCTCGTCAATGCAATAGAATAAGCTACTAACAACAATATATTCTTCGTATATAGCAAAAATAGCGAGCCCATGACAGGACTCC
>CALBLM010000234.1 GCA_937895695.1 uncultured Megasphaera sp. | reverse complement strand
AAGAAGCCAATGTTAGTCTTAACACCGCGAATACGGAATTCCTTCAAGACACGCAGCATCTTTTGTACAGCGCCCTTATGAGTCAATGAATAAGCAGTTGCTTTTACCAACAAGGAATCATAATATGGCGTAATAATCGCGCCTGTATACGCGTTGCCGCTGTCCAAACGAATGCCAAAACCGCCACCGCTACGGTATACCATGATTTTACCGGAATCAGGCATAAAGTTGTTCATCGGATCTTCTGTCGTAATACGGCATTGGATAGCATTTCCCAAGCAGCGAACGTCTTTCTGCGATTTAATGCCGATTTCGTCGCTATCCAGTGCATAGCCTTCGGCTACTTTAATCTGCGTCTGTACAATATCAATGCCTGTAATCATTTCGGTTACAGTATGTTCAACCTGTACACGTGGGTTAACTTCGATAAAGTAGAACTGACCGTCTGGCGCAACCAAAAATTCAACTGTGCCGGCATTGACGTATTTAACATTTTTCATGAGCTTGATAGCTGCATTGCAAATGTCTTCGCGAAGCTGCTGCGGTAATGCAAAGGCCGGTGCAATTTCTACGACTTTCTGATGACGGCGTTGTACGGAACAGTCACGTTCATATAAATGGATAACATTGCCGTGTTCATCGCCCATAATCTGTACTTCAACATGTTTTGGATTGACAATACATTTTTCCAAATAAATTTCATCGCTGCCAAACGCGAGTTTCGCTTCGGATTTAGCACGGTCATAGGCATCGCGCAAATCAACCATGCGGTTGACCATACGCATGCCACGACCGCCGCCGCCATTAACCGCTTTAAGCATAATTGGGAAGCCGACTTCTTTGGCAAATTTTTCAACTTCCTGATAATTCATGACAGGGCCATCGCTGCCTGGAATATATTGAATGCCCGCTTTTCTAGCTTGAATACGAGCATTGATTTTGTCGCCGAACATAATCAGATGTTCTACTTTAGGCCCAATGAAAATGATGCCTTCTTCTTCACAGCGTTTTGCTAAATCTGCATTTTCGGACAAGAAACCGTAGCCCGGATGGATAGCATCAACATCGTGTTCATGGGCAATCCGGATAATATCTTCAATATCTAAATATGCATCAACCGGTTTTTTACCTTCCCCAACCAAATAGGATTCATCTGCACGGAAACGGTGCAACGAAAGTGAATCTTCTTTAGAGTAAATAGCTACTGTACGAATCCCCAATTCGTTACATGCACGGAATACACGAATAGCAATTTCTCCGCGGTTGGCAACTAAAACCGAACGAATCTTTTTCATGAAAATACCCTCCTGCATACTAATTTACAATGCATACCATAATCGGCATGTTGTGTATTTATTTTTTCATTGTATGTTTAATTATAACAAAATGGCGAAACATTACAAGGGAAAGGGTCCCATTCTTCCCTATAAATACTGTATACACAATATGCACCATACTAAATTATTGTATATATGCAAAAACAGCCTGCAACATCATTCTGCTACAGGCTGTTTTGCTACTATTATTGATTTTCAATTTGTTTCAAGATATTCGGAAGTTCTGTAATATCCTGAATCATATAATCGGCACCAACTTCTACAAAAATCTGACGAACTTGTTCACGGCGCTCTTTTTTTTCTGTATCAGACAAGGCATTAAATTGGTCTTCATTCAATCCCATAACAGAACTGCCGTCAATGACACCGACAGACCAAACACCGGCCGCTTTTCCTTCTTTGATATCCGAAACGGTATCACCAACTTTTACGACCTTGTTTACATCAGACAGTTTCAATTCCATCATGTTTTTAAAAATCATATATGGATAGGGCCGACCCATACCGTCTGTCGAATCCGGAGAAAACCAGCAATCCGGCTGATACCCTTGCGAAGCGGCAGCTTGCACAACAATCTTCATCATTTTGTCCGTGTACCCTGTCGTAGAGCCAAGTTTCAATCCCATAGACCGTAATGCTGCTACCGTATCTACGACGCCAGGTTTGACCTTGGTATAGTTAGTCAATGTCGCTAACAGTTCTGGTTCAAAAGAACTGTAAATCGTTTCTACATCATCCATATTCCAAGCCGTGCCGTGCTGCTGTTTCCAAGCCGCACCGATACGTTCCATAGACAACATGGTTTTGATATGATCGCGTTTGAGCATGCCCATGGGCTTTCTCGTCTCTTCTTCCGTTACAACAATGCCGTTGGCAGCAAAGCTATCCATAAATGCTTTTACCGGAGCCATACAGCCAAAATCAACAGTCGTGCCGGCCCAGTCAAATATAACGCCTTCTAATTTCATGCTTTTTTCAATCCCTTCATATATTCTGCGAATATCTGTAAAATGCGGCGAACATCGTCTTCATAAATTTCCCCAATATTGCCTAAGCGGAATGTGTCTTGTTCCGTTAACTTGCCCGGATAAATGACATAGCCCCGTTTTTTCAAATAGGCGTACATATCCTGAAAGTCAAAGGATATATTCTTAGGATATAAAAATGTCGTAATAATCGGGCCTTGAACGGATTGATCAATATACGCACTAAATCCCAAGGCTTCCATACCATGCCGCAGTAATGTATTCGTATGAACATAGCGGGCATGCCGTGCTGCAATGCCGCCTTCTTCATCAAGTTCCCGCAATGCCTGTCGAAAAGCTGCCACAACATGGGTCGGCGATGTAAAACGCCATTTGCCATTATCTCGTTCCATCGTTTCCCACTGTGCATAGATATCGAGCGACAAACTACGAGCCGTTTCTTTTGTCTGTTTCAGCGCATCGGTTTTAGCTATAATAAACGCAAATCCTGGTACGCCTTGAATACATTTATTGGCACTGCTGATAAGATACGTAATGCCTAATTGAGGGACGTTAATATCTACACCGCCAAAACTGCTCATGGCATCAACAATAAACTGTTTGCCATGTTTTTTTGCTACTTTTCCAATAGCTTCAATATCGTTTAAAATGCCTGTTGTCGTTTCGCTATGTACCATAGAAATATGGGTAATTGTCGGATCAGCAAGCAGTGCAGCTTCTACTGCATCTGCCTGTGGAATGGTATTATAGGCTGTTTCGACTGTCGTATACGGAATATGATGATATTGGCAAATTTCTGTCATACGTTTGCTATACGAGCCATTGACGGCAATCAATACTTTGGCTGTTGGCTTGATAA
>CALBLM010000233.1 GCA_937895695.1 uncultured Megasphaera sp. | reverse complement strand
CGAAAATGTCTATGACTTTAGTATTGGTAACCCAAGCATTCCGGCTCCGGCTTGTGTGCAACGGGAAATGGTACGGTTGGCTCAGGAAGAACGTCCAGCAGTGATACATAGCTATACTCCGGCACCAGGCGATCCGATTGTGCGGCAAAGCTTGGCATCCTATATGAATCAAACTTTTCATGCTAACGTACGGGCAGAGAATTTCTATATTACGTGCGGTGCGTCAGCTTCCTTGGCGATTATTATGAAAGCCTTGATAGAACGGGAAGAAGATGAAATTGTTGTCAATGCTCCGTTTTTTCCGGAATATCGCATATTTACAGAAAGTGCGGGAGGTACATTAGTTGTCGTACCAGCAGATACGAAAACATTTCAATTATCTCTGGATGGATTAGAAAAAGCACTGACATCCCATACCAAGGCAGTTATTATCAATTCACCCAATAATCCGTCTGGGATTGTCTATAGTGCAGATACCATGAAGGCTGTTGGCGAATTGCTGCGCCGCAAAGAAAAGGAATGGGGGCATCCTATCTTTTTGATTTCTGATGAACCCTATCGAGATGTTATTTTTGATGAGCTGCCAATCTTGTATATGCCCCAATTTTACGATAATACGATCGTCTGCTATTCCTATAGTAAATCCTTGTCGTTACCGGGAGAGCGTATTGGTTATATTTTGATACCAGACACGGTCAGTCAAAGCCGAACGTTGTTTACAACCGTTTGTGGTGCCGGACGAGCACTCGGATTTGTCTGTGCGCCTACTGTTTTTCAGCGGATTGTGATGGCCTGCCAAGGCCAGACTGCGGATATGGGTTTGTATGATGCAAATCGTAAGCTCATTTATACCGGCTTGACCCGTATCGGGTTTGAATGTGTATATCCATCGGGCGCATTTTATCTGTTTGTTAAAGCCCCGAATGGAGATGCTTATGATTTCATGGAAAAGGCAAAAGCACTGAATATACTGATCGTACCGGGCGATGAATTTGGCTGTCCGGGATACTGCCGTATTTCGTATTGCGTTGATGGGGCAATGATTGCTCGTTCGCTAAACGCATTTAAAAAGCTATATAAAGAATATGAAATAAAGGAAGAAAAAGAATAACGGTTGCCTTCTGTATTTTCTCTAAATTAGGCTTTACATGGATGACCCCATATAGTATAATGTGTATTGTCGTACGGGTGCTCGGTATTGCGACGACTCCGACGCGTACTTAGCATTTTGCGAATAGATTATACATTATGGAGGAATAAAACATGTTATCAGTAGAAGAAAAGAAAAACATTGTTGCCAAATTTGGCGCTAACGAAAACGACACAGGATCTCCGGAAGTACAGATTGCACTCCTTACGAGCCGTATTCTTTACTTAACAGACCATCTCCGCAGCCACAAAAAAGACCATGCATCTCGCCGTGGTTTGTTGAAATTGGTTGGTCAGCGTCGTAACTTGTTGGCATATTTGCAGAAACACAACTTGGAACGCTATCGCGCTATCCTCGAAAAATTGAACTTACGTAAATAATGTATGCTGTGAGGCTGATGTGGGAGCATCAGCCTCTTTTTTAGGAAACACAGGGTGGTAGGTTGTAGTGTGTAGATGGATGTACGACGTCTATACACTAGTGCCTATCACCTGTGAGCTACAAGGAGGTAGTGGAATGGAAGAACAGAAATTCCAAATGGACTTTGCCGGTCGTCCGCTCGTGATTGAAGTAGGTAAATTGGCAAAGCAGGCTAGCGGCGCAGCACTCGTCCGCTATGGTGACACGGCTGTATTTGTAACAGCTACGGGCTCGAAAGAAGCTCGGGAAGATGCAGATTTCTTCCCATTAACTGTGGATTATGAAGAAAAAATGTATTCTGTCGGGAAAATCCCAGGCGGCTTTATTAAACGGGAAGGCAAACCGCCTGAATCAGCAACCTTATTTGCTCGATTGATTGACCGTCCGATTCGTCCGTTATTCCCAAAAACGTATCGCCATGACGTACACGTTGTTGCCTATGATTTTTGCGTAGATCATGATAATGCACCGGAAATTGCCGCTATGATTGGTGCATCTGTATCGTTGTGCATGTCTCATATCCCCTTTGCCGGCCCGATTGCTGGTGTTCGCGTTGGTCGTGTAGACGGTCAGTTTATTATCAATCCGACTGTAGCGCAGAGCGAACAGAGTGATATGGATATCGTCGTAGCTGGTACGAAAGATGCCATCTTGATGGTAGAAGGTGGGGCGAAACAAGTACCGGAAGCAGACGTACTCGATGCGATCATGTTTGCCCATGAAGAAATCAAGAAAGTTGTCGAATTCCAGCTCAGTTTTCTCGACAAAATCAGTGTACCGAAACAAGAATTTGTCGAAAAAGAACCGCCGGCAGATATCGTAGAAGCTGTTCATGCCTATGGCGAAGAAGCAATGAAAGCGGCTATTTTCACAGCAGATAAAGTAGAACGTGAAGAAAAAATGAATGCTGTCGAAGCCGATATTTACGAACATTTTGCAGATATTTATCCGGATGATCAGGATGTAGTTGCTGAAATTACACAGAAAATGATTAAAGAAATCGTCCGTCATATGATTGCTGTTGATAAAATCCGTCCAGACGGCCGTAAAGTTAATGAAGTGCGTCCTGTTAGCTGTGAAGTCGGCTTGTTTGCCCGTACGCATGGTACAGGCCTCTTTACACGCGGTCAAACGCAGATATTGAGCTTTGCTACATTGGCACCGTTGTCAGAAGCACAGCATATCGATGGCGTTGGTATTGAAACAGATCGTCGGTATATGCATCATTACAATTTCCCCTCGTTCTGCGTTGGTGAAACAAAATCGTCTCGTGGACCGGGCCGTCGTGAAATTGGTCACGGCAAATTGGCTGAACGGGCATTAACACAAGTTATGCCGAGTGAAGAAGAATTCCCGTATGCAATTCGTGTCGTATCGGAAGTTCTGGAATCCAATGGTTCTAGTTCTATGGGAAGTGTCTGCGGCAGTACGTTAGCCTTGATGGATGCTGGTGTACCGATTCAAGCCCCGGTTGCCGGTGTTGCTATGGGTCTTGTTACCAAAGGCGATGACTTTACAATTTTGACAGATATTCAAGGCATGGAAGATGCGCTTGGCGATATGGACTTCAAAGTAGCCGGCACGACAAAGGGTGTTACGGCAATTCAGATGGATATTAAGATTAAAGGTCTTAGCCGTGAAATCTTATCGCAGGCATTAAAACAGGCTCACGAAGGTCGTATGCACATTATGGGTAAAATGCTGGAAGTCATCAGTGAACCCCGTAAGGAGTTGTCTCCCTATGCACCGCGTATCATTTCCATGCATATTAACCCGGATAAAATCCGCGATGTCATTGGGCCGGGCGGCAAAATGATTAAACAAATTACGGAAGAAACAGGTGCTAAAATCGATATTGATGATTCAGGCCTTGTGTATATTGCTGCAGCTGATGGTGAAGGCGGCGATAAAGCCAAACAATGGATTGAACGCTTGACAGAAGATGTTGAAGTAGGCAAAACGTATGTCGGGAAAGTTACCCGTATCATGAATTTTGGTGCCTTCGTAGAAGTATTGCCAGGTAAAGAAGGATTGGTACATATTTCCCAGCTAGCAAAAGAACGGGTTGAAAAAGTAGAAGACGTAGTCAACGTTGGCGATGAAATCATGGTTAAATGCGTTGAAATTGACAACCAAGGTCGCGTGAACTTATCCCGCAAGGCACTGCTTGGCGGCAGTGATGCACCTGCTCATCGTAATAATCATGGCCCTCGTAATGGACACGGACATGATGGTCAGAAAAAATAGGAGTATTGATGACGGGAAGAGGATTTGAAGTCGTAACGGCTTATCAACACAAACAAATTACACTGCCTGTTCGTAAAACAAGTGGCAGTGCCGGATATGATTTGGCAGCTGCAGAAACAGTGACGTTACAGCCTCATGCTGTAACTGTTGTACCGACAGGCGTAAAAGCATATATGGAATCAGATGAATATTTATCTATTTTCATCCGCTCCAGCTTAGCGTTTAAAAAAGGGTTGATGCTGGCTAACAGCACGGGTATTGTCGATAGCGACTATTACAATAATCCGGACAATGAAGGCCATATCATGATTGCATATTACAACACAAATGATACGCCCTATACAATTGAAAAAGGCGAACGTATTGGTCAAGGTATTTTTATGAAATACTTGACTGTTGCTAATGATACTGCAGAAGGTATCCGTACTGGCGGCATTGGCAGTACAGGAACAAAATAGAGAAAAAGGGCGTCTACAGAATACTGTGGCGCCCTTTTCTTATTTCAGGAGGGGTTTTAAATGAGTATCAGTAAAGAAACAATGATTTCTAGAAAAGAAATCATGCAGGGAAAGGTGTTACATGTTACCGTTGATACGGTCCGTATTGACGATGAAGCTAGTGGCGAACATAAAACAGCAACGCGAGAAGCTGTTTGGCATTTTGGGGCATGTGCTATTTTACCACTTACAGATGACGGAAAAATCATCATGGTACGACAATACCGATATGCTGCTGCGCAGCCCATGTTGGAAGTACCGGCAGGAAAAATAGAACATGATGGAGAATCACCGGATATTTGTGCGGCTCGGGAACTCGAAGAAGAAGCAGCCGTCACAGCTGATGAAATCATTCCGTTGGGATATACGTATACGTCACCGGGATTTTGTAGTGAACGGATTTATTTATACTTGGCAAGAGGACTAAAAAAAGGCAGTCAGCATTTAGATGATGATGAATATTTGAATATCGAACGATACACACCGCAGGAAGTAGAACATCTCAT
>CALBLM010000232.1 GCA_937895695.1 uncultured Megasphaera sp. | reverse complement strand
ATCGATGCAATTGCTTTTGTCGGACATTTTGCTACACAGGTTGCTTCTTCGCAATCATGGCAGATGGCCGGGTTGACAACAGCAAGATGGTCCACTACTTTAACGCCGCCTTCGTGTGCGCAGTTTCTCATGCAGAGACCGCAGCCAATGCAGGCTGCCGAGCAATCTTTACGAGCAACAGCACCCATTTCTTTTGAAGAGCAGCTAACACTAACTTTTGCACTAATCGGCAAGAGTTCAATAACATGGTTCGGGCAGATGCTTGCGCATTTACCGCAGCCTGTGCAGAGGTTTTTGTCAACATGAGGAAGGCCATTGGCTCCCATAGACATTGCACCAAACGGGCAGGCACGAACACAGTTACCAAAACCAAGGCAGCCAAATTTACAGAATTTAGGACCTTGCTGTACCGTTTTAGCAGCAGCGCAGTCATGAATGCCTTTATATTCAAAAGCAATTTTAGCGATACCATTGCCGCCGCGGCAACGGATATGCGCATATTTCGGTTCTGTTTCTTCTGCAACTTTACCTGTTAATTTTGCTACAACAGCAGCAACTTCTGCTTTACCAGGTACACAGAGGTTAGGCGGAACATCCGGGTCAAGAACAACGGCTTCTGCATATTTCGCACAGCCGGCAAACCCACAGGCACCGCACTGGCCTTTCGGCAATGCTTCTTCAACTTCACCGATCAGCGGATTTTCTTCCATTGCAAATTTTTTATTAGCAAAAGCAAGAATAAAGCCGAAGACGATACCGATGCCGACCATGACTGCAATAACAGAGATTGCGATTTGCGTCATATTCATATCCATGATATTACTTCCAACTCCTTTACGTTATATCATACCGGAGAAACCAAGGAATGCCAAAGCCAACATGCCGGCAACGATAAAGGCAATCGGTGTTCCTTTCAAAGCATGAGGAACATCAGCATAATCCAATTTTTCACGGCAGCTTGCCATGACAATCAAAGCTAATGCAAACCCCAAGCCGGAACCAACGGCAAATACAAGGTTTTCAAGGAAATTATAATTGTTTGTAATACTGATGACCGGTACGGACAATACGATACAGTTCGTAGCGATAAGCATCAGGTAAATGCCCCACATATTGTACAATGTCGGAGACATTTTCTTAATGATAATTTCCAACAACTGTACGAAACTTGCGATCAAGACAACGAAAGAAATCGTACGGAGGAATGTCAAATCAAGAGGTACTAATACAAAGTTGTATAGCAACCATGCCAGTACAGTACTCATTGTGAGGACAGAAGTTACAGCAAAGCCCATCCCGATAGAAGCGTTCAGGTTTTTGGATACACCAAAGAAGATACACAAGCCGAGGAACTTAGTCAATACGAAGTTGTTAACGAGTACTGCCCCGACAAACAGCGTAAAGTATTCCATTATCCTTCACTTCCTTTCAGTTGTTTGGCTTTTTCACGAGATTCATTCCACATTTTCAGACCAGCCATTAAGAAACCGATAAGCATAAATGCTCCTGGCGGCAATGCCATGATAAGAGCCGGCTGGAAGGAAGGTCCAAAGAGGGAAATGCCAAGAAGTGTACCATTGCCCAAGATTTCACGAATAACGGAAATAACAATCATGGCAATGGTAAAGCCAATGCCCATGCCCATGCCATCGAGGAAGGATACGACAATGCCATTCTTGGAGGCAACGGATTCAGCACGCGCTAAGATAATGGCAAATACGACAACCAAGTCGAGGTATACGCCGAGGGCTTTATATAAGTCCGGTGCATATGCCTGTAAGAACAGCTGTACGCATGTTACGATAGTAGCAATACATGTGATATATACAGGTACACGTACTTTTTTGTTGATTAATTTACGAATAATAGAAACAACTACGTTGTTTGAGGTAATAACGAACCATACTGTCAAGCCCATCGTTAAACCATTCATGACACTTGTTGTAACAGCAAGGCCAGGGCACAAGCTCAATGCTAAGACGAAGTATGGGTTTTCTTCAATAATGCCTCTAGTAAATACTTTCCAAAGATTCATTATTATTTACCCCCCATCTGTGCTGCTTTTTCAACAGCTTCTTTTACGCCAGCCGTAAAAGCACGAGAAGAAATCGTAGCACCGGTCATGGCCTGAATCTTATCTTTGACGCCATGTTCTTTAGTAACTACCAAATTATCCAGCTTTTTACCTTTGAACTGATCTTTAAACGGAGATTTCGAGCCTTTATCACCAAGGCCCGGCGTTTCATTTGCTTCCAAAACAGTGTAATCCAAGACCGTTCCGTCTGTCGATACGGCTGTCAGCATTTTGATCGGGCCGCCGTAACCTTTTGGAGCTGTCGGAATGACGAAAGCGATTTTCTGACCGCCTTTTTCAGCGATGAATGTATCTTTTTCGCCTTGAACTTCTACGAATTTATCTGCATCTGGAACTAATTTTTTCATTGATTCTTGTTTCATTTGTTCTGCTTTTTGATGGGCTGTCGGGACAGTAATAAAAGCAACGGCACCAATAATACAGCCAGAAACAAGACAAGTAAGGACAAGGTTCATTGCGACATGAACGATGCCGCCTTCATGTTTTTCTGCCATTTTATTTAGCCCCCTTTGTCTTTACTTCACCAAAGACTTTAGGTTTAACTGCACGGTCAATGAGCGGTGTCAATGCGTTCATGAGCAAGATGGAATAGCAGACGCCTTCCGGATAGCCGCCAAGAACACGAATCAATACGGTAATAATGCCGCAACCTAAAGCAAAAATCATCTGGCCTTTTAAGGTAATCGGAGCCGTAACCATATCTGTTGCCATGAAGAATGCACCGATGATCAAGCCGCCGGCCATCATTTCAAACAAAGCAACGTTCGGGCCATAGCCAATGCCCATGAGGACACCAACAGTAGCAATCATGATAACAGGAACCTGCCAATTGACATAGCCCTTATAAATGAGGTATAAACCACCGAGAATCAATAATACCGTAGACGTTTCACCTAAGGAACCATTACGTGTACCAATGAACAAGTTCTGGTAAATCGTACCCCAGTCTGTTGTGCCGAAGAGCTGGAACAAGGCATCTGTACCGCCGTGTTTGAAAACGTTCAGCGGTGTAGCACCGGCAACGCCATCAACAACAGTACCGTTGAGCTGTGTCCAAGTCGTCATAGCAACCGGCCAGGAAACCATCAAGCCAGCACGGCCAACGTGAGCCGGGTTAAAGAGGTTGGCACCCAAACCGCCCATAGCTTGTTTACAGACGACGATTGCCAAGAAGGAACCAACGATGCTCATCCACCACGGAAGGGTCGGCGGGCAGCACATAGCCATTAAAAGGCCTGTGATGACGGCAGAACCATCTTTGATGGTGATTTTTTTGTGCATCAATTTTTCCCATAAAAATTCGAAAACGACTGCAGAAACAATGGCTACAACGATATTGGCAAGCCCGTTCATACCGAAGTAATATACGCCAAACACTGCAGCAGGTACGAGCGCTGCAACAACACTCCACATGATTTTAGGAATTGTTTCATTGCAGCGAACATGCGGTGAAGATGATACAGTAAGTTTTAATTCCTGCATGTTGTTAGCATCCTTTCCTATAGTTTGTCCTTTAGCTTCTGGACTCATGATATCCCTTCTTCCATTAGTTCTTACGCTTTTTTAGCAGCAGCTTTTGCTTGTGCAGCCTTCTGCATGGCTTTAACCTGTGCTTTTGCGTTACGGATATACTGGACAATATTGCGTTTTGCCGGGCAGGTGTATACACAGCTGCCGCATTCTACGCAGTTCATGACACCATATTCCATGCATTTATCCCATGCTTGGCAGGACGAGAAAATACTAAGCTGGCTTGGAACCAATCCCATTGGACATGCTTCTACGCAGCGTCCGCAGCGAATACACGGTTCTTCTACGCCAACCTGGCATTTTTCCGGAGATAATGCCAAAATACCGGAAGCACCTTTCGTAACAGGAACATCGAGCTGGTATTGTGCAAGACCCATCATCGGGCCGCCACCGATTACGCGATCCGGCTGTGTTGTAAAGCCGCCACAATAATCAATCGCTTCCTGGTATGTCGTACCAATACGAAGGCGTAAGTTTTTCGGTTCTTTAATGCAGTCGCCCGTAACGGTTGTAAGACGTTCAATGAACGGAATACCGTGACAAACAGCATCGGTAATGGCAATAACCGTACCTACGTTGCTGACAACACAGCCTACATCCATAGGAAGTCCGCCCGGTTCAACCTGACGGCCTGTGCAAGCTTCAATCATCATTTTTTCAGCGCCTTGCGGATATTTTGTCTTGCACGTAACAACGGTTACTTCGGGAATATCTTTGAAAGCTTCGGTTAAGTTCTTAATGGCTTCCGGTTTGTTGTCTTCTACACCGATATAGCCTTTTTGAACGCCTAAGGCTTTCATGCAAATCTGAACACCTGTAACGAGTTTTTCTGTCGTTTCTTTTTCCACCATGGAACGATAGTCGCATGTCAAATACGGTTCACATTCAGCACCATTGACGATAAACGTGTCAACCGGTTTGTTCGGAGCCAATTTGACATGAGCCGGGAATGTAGCACCGCCGCAGCCAACGACACCGGCTTTTTTAATCAGTTCAATAATTTCTTTTTTATCGAGCTGTTTCCAATCATGTTCTGCCGGAATTCCTTCTGCCCATTCGTCTTTGCCATCAGCCTGGATGACAACAGCCATGCATTTGACCATCATGTTGTGCGGCATAGGTGCCACTTTGATGACCTTACCGGACGTAGATGCGTGAATATCAGCATGCAAAAATGCATCGCTGGTCCCAATCAGCTGGCCTTTTTTTACCAAATCGCCTACCTTGACGGTCGGAGTACAAGGAGCACCAAAATGCTGACTCATCGGGATGACTACTTGTGCCGGTACTGCCGGGGTTTCTATAGCCTTATCTTTAGCATAGATTTTACCATCGTCAGGATGGACCCCACCTCTTTTAAAGGTATTCAACATCAAAAATCACCTCATTAATATATAATGAAAAATAATAAAAACATGAAGCAACTAATTGAAAAATACGATACGAAAAGCATCCTCTGTCTGCCATCAACGACGTTGCTACCGATAAAAATTAATATCAACTAGGACAGACACATACGCTTTTAATTCCGACTACACCACATCGTTTCTCCAAGGAGTATGCCCCTTTCATGCTCTCTGCATAGGCAAAAAAGCATGCGAGACAGTCGGTCCATTCTTCCGATTCGGTACAAAACCAAATCGTTTATGAGCCGACTGCATAATAAAACTTGCGAAAGAAAGAGTCATTTCGTCACCGAATCGTACTTTCAATCGCCTATATTATATCATCATGTATGATAATATTCAATGTGAATCTAATATCAAAACGAGCTGTATATCTTATTTTTTATTAGGTCTTATGCATAGGGCATACCCTAAAAAAAATCAATAAATATTCAAAACAGCGTATTTACGTGGTTTACAAAAATCCTACTAAAGAGGTGTTTTTTGATAGGTCCAGCCTTTTATGTATAAAAAAATAGCTATATCATTTTAACATACATCATATCTCCCATATTTCACAAAAATACGATACACAACTATACTATTTTCACCCCCTTTTCCCGCTTGTCCTACAAAAAAACAGAGATTCTTTTACTAGGAATCTCTGTTTTTTCTAAGTATACGATGATATTATTTATTCTGTTTTAAATCCAACGCTGTTTTAATCAAGCCTTTGAAAAGAGGATGGGCTTTTGTCGGACGCGATTTGAATTCCGGATGGAATTGGCAACCAACAAACCACGGATGATCTTTCAATTCTACGATTTCTACCAAACGGTCATCAGGCGATGTGCCGGAAAGAACGAGGCCGGCATTTACCATTTCCGTGCGGTATTTATTGTTGAATTCCCAACGATGACGATGGCGTTCATAAATCAAGTTCGTACCATATACGTCATGGGCCTTCGTATCTTCCACCAATTTGCAGGGATAGAGACCTAACCGCATGGTGCCGCCTTTATCAGATACATCTACCTGATCGGGCATTAAATCAATAACCGGGAATTTGGCATCTTCATTAAATTCCGAAGAGGTAGCGCCTTCCAATCCTACGACGTGGCGGGCAAATTCCATAACGGCGCACTGCATGCCCAAGCACAAACCAAGATACGGCACTTTATGTTCACGCGCATATTGGACAGCACGGATTTTACCTTCGACGCCGCGATTGCCAAAACCGCCGGGAACAACGATACCATCAATCCCTTTAAATACGTCTTCTATAGAAACATTCGGATCTTCCAAGGTTTCCGAATCAATCCAATGAATGTGTACTTTCGTCTTATACGCAATGCCAGCATGATTCAAGGCTTCGGCTACGCTGAGGTACGCATCATGGAGAGCAACATATTTGCCGACCAAGGCAATATCCAAATCATTTTCCGTGTGGTAAATATCGGATACCATCTTTTTCCAGTCTTCCATATCGCATGGTTTATCGGGCAATGCCAATTTATCCAATACGATTTTATCCATGCCTTCTTCCGAAAGGAGCAGCGGTACTTCATAAATGCTGTTCAACGTTTTGTTTTCAATAACAGCTTCTTTGTCGATATCGCAGAATAAAGCTAATTTTTCTTTCATTTCATCCGAAAGAGGACGTTCCGTGCGGCAAACGATAATATCCGGCTGAATGCCGATGCTCCGCAATTCTTTGACACTGTGCTGGGTCGGTTTTGTTTTCAATTCACCGGCTGCACCGATATACGGTACGAGCGTGACGTGAATATATAATACGTCGTTGCGGCCGACTTCTTTTTTAATCTGGCGAATGGCTTCCAAGAACGGCAAACTTTCAATATCGCCAACAGTGCCGCCGATTTCCGTAATAACGACATCAGCATTGTCATCATCGCCGACACGATAGACGCGATTTTTAATTTCATTGGTAATATGGGGAATAACCTGTACGGTATGTCCCAAATAATCACCGCGACGTTCTTTCTGCAAGACAGACCAGTAAATTTTACCGGTTGTTACGTTCGAGTTTTTACCTAAATTAATATCAATAAAACGTTCATAATGACCTAAATCCAAATCTGTTTCTGTACCGTCATCAGTAACAAATACTTCACCGTGCTGATACGGACTCATCGTACCAGGGTCTACGTTAATATAGGGGTCAAATTTTTGAATCGTTACTTTAAACCCACGGTTTTTCAGCAGACGGCCTAATGCTGCTGCTGTAATACCTTTACCTAAAGAAGACACAACCCCGCCTGTCACAAATATGTATTTAGCCATAATTCCTCCCTGCTGAGCTTCTGCTCATCGTATCTATGTATATTGATTTATAGTAAGCTTATTGTTATTATATTACATTTTTTCAGGAGCAGAAACCCCTAAAATTGCCAAACTGTTTGCAATCGTAATTCGTACAGCCGTAACCAACGCCAAGCGAGCCATTTCCAAGTCTTTATCTTCCTGAATAATACGGCAGTGATTGTAAAATGTATGGAACAGCCCTGCCAATTCATGCGCATAGTGTGCAATGCGGTGCGGAGCCCGTTCCCGTGCAGCCCGTTGAATTTCTTCCGGAAAAGCTGCCATTTTTTTAATCAATTCCAGTTCTTGTTCATCTTTCAGCGTATTCCAGTGTACATCAGACCAGTCCATATCCAGCGATACGCCGGCTTCTTTGGCCTGACGGTAAATGCTGTAAATCCGGGCATGGGCATACTGAATATAATATACCGGATTTTCATTGCTGTGGGATTTTGCCAAGTCCAAATCAAAATCCAACTGTGTATCCAACGAACGCATGATAAAGAAATACCGAGCTGCATCGGTACCGACTTCTTCAATCAATTCGTTTAACGTAATCGCCTGGCCTGTCCGTTTGGACATTTTGACGGGCTTGCCGTCACGGAACAAGCTGACCATTTGCAGCAGCAATACTTCCAATTTCTTCGGGTCATAGCCAAGGGCAGCAATCGCCGCTTTAACACGGGCTACATAGCCATGATGATCGGCACCCCAAATATTGATTAACGATTTGAAACCACGGTCGTATTTATTTTTGTGATACGCAATATCGGCAGCCAAATAGGTCGGAACGCCGTTATCGCGAATGACGACACGGTCTTTATCATCACCATAATCGGTGGATTTCAGCCACAATGCGCCATCTTTTTCATAAATCTTGCCCCGTTCCTGCAACACCTTGCAAGCGGACTGTACGGCATCGGGATGGAGCGTCCGTTCACTGAACCAGTTGTCATAATGGACATTGAAATGTGCCAAATCCCGTTTTAAAGCTTTTAATTTTTCTGCATATGCCCGATCTTTAAAGATTTCCAGCCGTTCTTCTTCCGGCATGTTGAGGTATTTGTCGCCGTCTTGGTCAATAATGGCCTGAGCCGTTTCAATAATATCATGACCATGATAGCCGTTTTCCGGAATTTCGGACGGTTTACCCAATAATTCCAAATAACGGGCATTGACGGAAATCGCTAAGTTATTCATCTGATTACCAGCATCATTGATGTAGTATTCAGCCTGTACGTTATAACCGGCAGCCCGCAGCAGATTGACTAGCGCACTGCCATACGCTGCGCCCCGTCCATGACCGACATGAAGCGGGCCCGTCGGATTGGCACTGACGTATTCTACTTGCACCGTGTCTTCGGCACGGCATGGGGCCTTGCCGTAATCGGCACCGGCAGCCAAAATATGTTTCAACGTATCATAAATGACATCATGCTTCAAGAAAAAATTAATGAAACCAGCACCGGCAATTTCCGCATGATCCAGCCAATCATACTGCATCTGATCGACAATCGCCTGGGCAATCAGTTTCGGCGCTTTATGGGCAACACGGGCCGACTGCATGGCAATATTACTTGAAAAATCGCCAAATTCCTTTTGCGGCGGTACTTCCAGATTAATCTGGGGATAGCTGCCTTCCGGAAGAGCACCAGCCTGTACCGCTTTATCTAATGCCTCAGCAATTCCCTGTTTCAATAATTTTTTCATTTCCATTCGCCTTATCCTCCTGCACTGTAATCGTTAATTGTATATAATTCGTATCAAGGTCGTCTATATCTATTTCATAGCCAATCCGAATGGTACCGATACCGTCTTCAAGCTGTACATCGCATTCATACGTCTTAATCAGAAGATTAAGTTTCCCTATCTCCGTCGTAAAAGTAGCTCTCGACATTCTTCCCTTGCGATATTCCTGCCGCTGACGTATGGTGCCTAGCCGCATCAGCATGACTGTCCCATCTTGCAATATTTTAATGACAGTCGTCACGCCTTTCATATCCGTCAATTCGCTTTCTTCATACACAATATACTGCGTCGTGTTTTTAAGAACAAAATGGCCTTCTGAAACCAGTTCCATTTTGGTTTCTTCTCCCGCTGCATTTCGTTGGATACTTTCTATTTTTATCAAGACAGGCTTCAATATCGTTCAATCCTTCCTATCAATAATCCAATATTGCTATTATATAACAAGTGCTCAGAAAAAGAAATAGTTTATTTGGCGATTTATCGCTTATCCCCGCCATGTTTCATTTCAATACGAATTGGTATCCCTAATTCTATTGATTTATCGGGACTGCATATTTTATAAAAAAGAGACTTCCAGGGAAGTCTCTTTTTTATAAATGTAATCCTTCTTTGAGTTTAGCAAAAATCTTTTCTTCTTCTTCTGTCATCGTACGTCCTAAATCGATGTGCAGTTCTTCACCATTATTTTGGGCTTTATGCTGCGT
>CALBLM010000231.1 GCA_937895695.1 uncultured Megasphaera sp. | reverse complement strand
CGGATGATAATACTTAGCGTGAAACGCGGCAAAAGATTCCTGCGTGAGCTGAGGAATGCAGTCCGGATCGCCGCCTGATTCTACACCATACGTCGTATCCGGAAATAAGTTATCCATTACATGCCGTTCCAGTTGTGCATCAGGCGAAGAAAATACACCTTTCATTTCATTATATACAACACCGCTGTATGTAAGAGGACTGTCTACTGATTCCATTTCATAATGCCAGCCCTCCTGCATCAGTACTTCTTTATCTTTCAGCATATTGGGGAAAAACACGGCATCCAAATAAACGTCCATTAAATTTTTGAAGTCAATTGCATTACGACTAGCTACGGGATACATCGTTTTATCGGGAAACGTCATCGCATTGAGGAACGTATTCAACGAGCCCTTAACCAATTCAACAAAAGGTTCTTTCAAAGGAAATTTTCGAGAACCGCAAAGCGTAGAATGTTCGCAAATATGAGGAACACCTGTACTATCTGTCGGCGTTGTCCGGAAAGAAATCGAAAATACTTTATTATCATCTTCATTTTTTATATACAAAAGCCGTGCTCCAGACTGAACATGACGCATTTCATATGCTTGACTATCTAATTCTTTCACATATACGTCACGTATAATTTGAAACCCATGAAGCATTGTGCCTGTTTGTAACTCCATATATATACCTCTTTTCTATTTATCTAGTATCATTTTTTGCAAGTCAGCAACTGTTGGTGCAAAAAAATCTGCAGGATATGCGTTTCGTTCTTGAGCATTACCATATCCATATCCCACAACAATAACCGGAATACCGACTGTTCGAGCACCAATAACATCGAACTTTCTATCTCCAACCATAATGGTCTGATCTTGATATGTCGGTCCAATATACTGTAAAATGCGTTGAATAATATCTGCTTTCGTATCCGTACCACCAACGGCCGGACCGGCAATTTTTTCTACGTATGGTGCAATACCAAATTTTTCACAAATCGCCTGCGCATGTACCTGGGGCTTAGAAGTTGCTACAAACGAACGAATCCCTTTCTCTTTCATGAATTGCAGCATAGGAACTATACCCTCGAATGCTTTATTTTCAAATTTGCCAATCGTACTATACCGTTGCTGAAAAAATGCATACGTCTTCTTGGCTTTTTCTTCAGAAAATCCATATACATGTTGAAATGTTTCAAGAAGTGGCGGACCTACTACCGTATGTTGATCCAACCGACCTTCTGTTGATTCTCCCATTTGAATCAACGCATATTCCACGGACTTAATGATTCCTTCTTGGGAATCCGTCAGCGTCCCATCTAAATCAAAAAGAACATAGTTGTACATATACAACCTCCTAATCAAACCATTTTACGCATGTTATAATCATACCATGTTTGTTGTATTCGGGCTAGTGGTGAGAATGAATACAAAAAAGCCAGCCATAGAAATAAAATTCATGGCTAGCGTTTACTTTTTACGAATAAAAAAAGCCTACCATTATGATAATATCACATAATGGTAAGCTTTCCTATATTACACGGTTAATCCATTTTGACAAATGCATCTTTGCCGGCACCGCACATTGGACATACCCAATCGTCTGCCAAATCAGCAAATTTTGTACCTGCAGCTACGCCTGCATCTGCATCGCCTTCTGCTTCATCATAAATGTAACCACAAATCGTGCATTCGTATTTATCCATGTGTACGACCTCCTAAGTGAAATCCTAACAGATAACTTATATTAATTACCTGTAATTATTATATCATAAGGAGTTTTATATCGCAACTATTTTAGAACAAATATTCATTTTTTTGTTTATGTTGATAAAATACAGCTCCCTGCTATATAACCTTATCGTTTAGCTAAAGACGGATTCATCTTTTTCTTATGCTGTAATGCATCTTCGTAGGTTATTAGCGTTACAGGAAACGGCAACGATTGTAATATGTTTTTAGTCATTACTGCCGTATCTACCGTTGTCCGCACAAATCCCATGCCTGTTTTACCATCTAAAGCAGTGACAACGCCTAAGTATTCATATCCTTCTATAATGCGCGTCACAAACGTCATTTCACTAGGCGGAATACGAAAGTATACCCATTCCGGATCAAGCATGTTGTTTGGCCTCCCGACGCATCATACTGCACGGTTCTAGCGGTGTATCCATATATATGCCTACGAGCTGCTGCGGATGGCGTGCTGCATCCAATTCATGTCCTTTATCATCGACAAGTCGTTGAATCGTATGCTGAACCAAAGCTCCTTTAGGCTGTAAAAATTCAACAGTCTGTCCCGGTTTAAAATAATTTCGTTGTTCAACCCAAGCAATATGCTGTGACGCATCATAAGATTTGACAAATCCGATAAATTCATGGGTCTGTGTATTGCTGGAATGACTATATACTTGATCTGCTTCGGTCGGGCGGGATACAGAAAATCCATGTGTATAAGGCCGATGCGAAATTTTTTCCAATTCGGCAATCCATTCCGGTCTTACTTTAAAATGCTGTGGGTCTCGTTCATACGCATCCAATGCTTGCCGATATACTTTAACAACCGTTGCTACATAGTGAACACTTTTCATACGACCTTCAATTTTTAAACTATTCAAGCCTGCCTGATACAAATCCGGTATATACGGCAACAGGCATAAATCTTTTGAATTAAAAATATACGTGCCTCGTTCATCTTCCATGACCGGAAAATATTGGCCAGGCCGTTTTTCTTCTACAACATTGTATTTAAACCGACAGCACTGTACACACTGCCCGCGATTTGAATCCCTGTTCTGCGTAAAATAGTTGCTGAGAAGGCAACGGCCTGAATATGAAATACACATGGCTCCATGAACAAATCCTTCCAATTCAACAGGTACTTTATCATGAATTTCCTTGATGTCTTTCATGCTAACTTCCCGCGCCATAACAACTCGCTTAGCTCCATTTTCATACCAAAATTTTGCTGATGCCCAGTTAGTCGTATTTGCCTGCGTAGAAATATGAATCGGCAAATCAGGAACAACCTGCCGGGCAATACTGAAGATTCCTGGGTCTGCAATCAAAATAGCATCTGCATGAATTTCATATAAATATCGCAAATAGTCCGGCAAGCCCTTTAAATCTGCATTATGCGGAAAAATATTAACCGTCACATGTACCCGTTTTCCCAACGAATGTGCATAGTCAACAGCTTCTTTCAGTTCTTCTTCAGAAAAATTATCGCTAAAAGCCCGTAATCCAAAGGACTTTCCACCTAAGTAGACTGCATCTGCACCATACAAAAAAGCTAATTTTAGTTTATCCATATTGCCGGCAGGTGCCAGCAGTTCCATTTTCTGCATATTACCTTCTATCCTTTCCACCGTGAAACAGTCAAACCGTCTCCATTTTCAAAAAATACTGACTCAAAATGTTCTTCATCTTCAATCATCGTTAAAAATTCACGCAGCCGGTTAACAGCTGTGCGATGCTTATGTGGCAGCATTCCATCAATATACAGCATATCATGATATCGAATATTATCTGCAGCTATCATTGCTCCCGGCATCAGTTTGGGGAGTATTTTATGCAATTGTCTGGAATACTGACCCTTAGGGCCATCTAAAAAGACAAAATCCCAAGGTCCTTCTAATGTATCCAATAATGCCGTTCCATCGCCTTCAAGCTGTCGGATCTGCTGTTGATATGATGATTTTGCAATAAATGCTCGTGCTGTCATAACACGCTGATGATCTAATTCCAATGTTGTAATCGTACTATTTGCAGCTAAACAAGAAGCGATCCGCAACGTTGAATATCCAATAGCTGTCCCAATTTCCAATACACGCGTCGGAGCTGCCTGGCGTACTAAACTGCAAAATAAAGGCAGTTCTGCATCACGCAGAATAGGTACATTGTGCTGTTC
>CALBLM010000230.1 GCA_937895695.1 uncultured Megasphaera sp. | reverse complement strand
CCATACGATCGCCATTCTGATTGATGCAAAGCCGCAACCCTCGGCCCACTTCCTGTCGCTTGTTTGTCGTACTGTCTCCGCCATGTTTTAATGTGCAAATTTGAAAAACATTAGGATTATCCCAACCTTCACGCAAAGCGGAATGAGAAAATATAAAACGCACGGGATTATCAAAAGATAAGAGCCGTTCCTTATCTTTTAAAATCAGTTCATATGCTGACTCATCATCACTGCCATTCGAGCCACGCTTAACTTGGGAATCAATAGCATGTCCTTTTTTATCAATACTAAAATATCCGGCATGTGTATTATGAACATCGATTTTTTGAATGTACTGTTCATAAGGCGTATTAAACAATGTCAATTGGTCATTAAGGGCTGCCATGTATTCTTCTTCAAACATTTTGGCGTATTCAGCTTCCGCTTCATTGCCAGCTTCATCATATTTGCGGTAATGTTCGACTTTATCAATAAAAAAGAGAGACAACGTCTTGATACCGAGGGGGTATAGCTCTCTTTCTTTTTCAAAGTGGGAGCGAATGGTTTCGCGAATTTGGATACGGCGAATCGTTTCTTCACTTACATCTCCCTGCACATCGCCCACATGGATTTCTACACCGTTCGTAAAAGTAACGATTTCCTTGATGGGATCAACGTCGTTCACATGGTAGCCTTTATATTGTTCCATACCTTGGGAGAGGGCATACAGATCGTCATCTACGCCAACTTTCTTAGTCATGCGTTTGATTCCCTTGCCATAGCTGATTTCAAATTCCAAACGTGCCTTCGGCGGCTCTTTAGATGAAACCACGATTTCTTCTAAGAATAAATAACTATCCGTACCGTGCAGGTTTTGGATATCAAAGCCTTTGACTTCAATTTTCTTGACCAGCTTCATTCGATAGGCATCCAATGCATCAAGTACATAGACTAAATTGTGATGTTCTTTATGCGTAGCCGAATAATTCAATACGAACAACGGATTAAACTGTTGCAATGCCTTTTGCGTCTTAGCGCCACCCATCTTTTGCGGTTCATCCATAATGATAATAGGCCGATTGGCAGCGATAACATCTATAGGCACACGAGAGCCGAATTCATCTTGTTCTGTAAAGATAATGCGGGCTGCCCTATCCCCACCGCGTCCGTCTTTATTTTTATCCCGATTAAAAGAGGAATTGAAGGCTTGCGTATTAATAATCATAACGGAAAGGTCTGTATTGGAACTAAAGTTATCAATCTCTATCAGATTCTTAGAATTATAAATAAAGAAGCGAGCCTTTTTCCCATACCATTCCATGAAATGGTCCTGCATCGTCTGAAAGCTTTTCTGTACGCCTTCGCGAATGGCAATGGACGGCACAACGACAATAAATTTGCTCCAACCGTACAGTTTATTCAGCTCAAACATCGTCTTAATATAGACGTACGTCTTTCCGGTTCCTGTTTCCATTTCTACATCAAGCGAACAGGCCCCCATAGGCTTTATGAGCTCCTGAGATACCTTAATATTATGTTCTTGCTGTATGGTTTGAATGTTATGCAATAATTGTATCTTGCTTAAGGCTACAGGTGCATTGGAAAAGCCTACATAATCTTCCTCATTGACTATGAGTTTATTCCCAAACTTCCGTTCTTCCTGTTCAATCAGTTTCCCTGTATCACGACGGTAACGCAAACGTTCCTGAAACGACTGACCCGTAAAAACTCGAACAACACTGTCGACAGCTTTGGTTTGATACTGCTGGATGGTAAATTTGAATTTCATCGGTGCCATCTTACAACACCTTCCTTATCGTCTGCGAGCTGTAGGTCGCAAAAATTTGTTCAAAATTGGCAGCAACACTGTCATCAGCCATACTGTTGTCCCGAAAAACGGCATAGCACGGCTTCTTCTTGGCAATAGCCGTAACGACCTCTTCCGTCACGTGTTCATCAAAGCAAGCGATGAGATAGCCCTCTTGCACAGAAAAGACTTTTTTATCGGCAATTTCTTGTTCTTCAATCTTTGAAGAAAGCAGTATGCCCAGATCGAGCATGACTTGAATCAGCAAATCTTCCGGTGTCCGGTCAGCTTTGATATTGTCCGCATAATCCTCCAATGTCAGCTGATCTATATCATTGGGCCGGTAGTAGACATCTTTCATATTGGACGAATCAACCGTAAAACAACGGAAACCATAGTCGATGTCAGCGCCCGTTTCTTCTTTGATTTTTTGACCAGCTCTACGAATGCGTTCTTCACCAATATCACAGATCGTATCAAAGCCAGCCTTATGAGCTTCTGATTTTTCTTCCGTTTGTTCTGGAAGTTGCACCAGGATGTATTTGCGATGACCACTATCTTCAGAATTTTGTTCCATAATAGCATGGGCAGTTGTTGCTGAGCCGGAAAAGAAATCTAAAACAATATCGTTTTCTTCTGTTACCATTTTAACTAATTGTTTTATCAGTCTTACTGGTTTCTTACCATTAGCAAACTGCATATCCCCTTCTTTTGATACATTCCCCATATCTATATAAAATCCTTCCCACCAATCACCTCTAATTTTTCTTAAACCCTCTTCTTTATAAAAGCCATCTGTTTTTCCCCAAGAATCTTTTAATCTAAGTAATTGTTTTAATTTTCCATTTTTATCTAAAGTTAATATATATGATTTTCCATTTCTTTTAACTACTTTCCACTTTCCTTGATATAATTTTTCTAATATATCAAAACCAGTTATTTTATCTGTACGGACAATATCTGCAAGATGAGTACGGACAATATCTGCAAATTCTTCACTTTTTTTATATGCTTCTGACAGAGAAAATGCTTTTTTATTATTGCAATCATTAGGAAACTTATAATTATACAATTCACTTAATTGACCAATAGTGCCATTATTTTTTAAATATAATGAATAATGTTCGTCATATTTATTTCTTAAATCATAAAGTGGATGTCTAGCAATATTTTTTTTGCCGTTTTTGTTATAACAAATGACATATTCAGCATTTTTTACAATATTACCATTTTGAGCAGATTTTACTTTCATTCCTTGAGTCGTACTTAGTTGACAATGTATAGCTACAACAAAATTATCTTCACCAAATATACAATCACCAATTTTTCTTAAATTGGTAACTTCATTTTCATCAATAGAAATAAATATTACACCATCATCAGTCAAAAAATCTCGTGCAATCTTCAACCGTGGATACATCATGTTCAGCCAATCCGTATGGAACCGCCCATTGGATTCACTATTTTGCACCATGCGATTTCCTTCTTCATCCGTTTGCCCACTGTTATCCATATATTCACGTGCATCCTGTGAAAAGTTATCTTCATAGATGAAGTCATTACCCGTATTGTA
>CALBLM010000229.1 GCA_937895695.1 uncultured Megasphaera sp. | reverse complement strand
ACTGCCCCATTCTGCCATAGGCGGCTTCGCACCCAATCCCAAAAAAGATAATGCCGCTAATTCCATCATAACCGTTCCCATATCTAAAACTGCCGTCGTAATCATCGTACTACCAATATTAGGCATGATATGTCGTATCATAATTTGTTGTGGTGAAGATCCGGCTAATTGTGCTGCCTCAATAAATGGCTGCTCTTTCAACATCAGTGTTTGATTGCGAGCTAATCTAGCATATTTAGGCCAGCTGCTTCCCAATAGTGCCAACATTGCGATCTCGATGCCACCATGAAACACAGCGGTTACAGCCAAGGCAAACACAAGCGGCGGAAAAGCCAAGCAGACATCTGCCAAACGCATGGCAAGTGTGTCCATTTTGCCACCAAACCAGGCACAATGAGTTCCGATACTCATTCCAATACTCGTTGACAGTATCACGACTATTCCTGCTGACAATATACTAACGTGTGCCCCCATGATACTGCGAGATAGCATATCCCGACCATACGCATCTGTTCCCAACAAATGCAATCGATTCGGTGCCTGTAATGCAGCGGCATAGTCTTGTCCATTCGGATCCCAAGGACATAAAAAAGGAGCAAAAACAGCGATTCCCATCAAAATGACGGCAAATAGAGCACATACACATACCTTTTGTTTTCTGTCATTCTGCCAACCTATTCGCATGGAGAATGGTGTAACAGATTTCATCATTTACGGCCTCCCCATCGAGCAGTCGGCACAACGAGATGACATCCTATATCTGCTGCCAAATTCACCAGCATATACATAAGAGCTGTCCAAAATACATAGGCCTGGATAATCGGATAATCGCGCATAGCAATGGCATCAACAGCTAATTTTCCAATGCCGTCCCACATAAAAATTGTTTCTACAACTGCTGTACCGCCTAAAAGACTGCCCATAGATAAGGCAATCAACGTAATGAGTGTCACAGATGCTGCTCGCAGAATGCTACGGCATAAGGTATAACGGAACGGAATGCCCCTAGCCATAGCGCCGACTACGTAAGGCTTGCTCATTTCCTCTAATACAGCCGTCCGCACTTGACGTATATATTTAGCAGACATACCAATAGCCAATGTAGAGGCTGGCAATACTAATGACTGCATAGTAAGCCCTTTAGCCATAACCGGTACCCATGCAAACTGTACGGCAAATACATATAATAAGATGAGCGCAATCACAAATCCCGGCATGCTATTGCCGCAAAAACTAAAAAGACGAATCCCATAATCCCATATGGAATCTTTTCGCACAGCTGCCAGAATTCCCAAGGGAAGAGAAATACAAAGCGTAATCACTAAAGACGTCGCCATGAGTTCCAATGTTGCCGGTAATTTTGCACAAAATAAAGTGACAACCGATTGACCGGTCACGTAGCTTTGTCCCATATTCCCATGCAGTACATTGCGTATCCAATCTATATATTGTATGTATATCGGTTGATCAAGACCCAGATGGAACCGTTCACTGTCTAATACCTGTTGGGACACAGCAAGGCCGGCTTGTTCATATTTTTGTGTCACTGCATCACTGCCAGCCATATACATACAGGCAAATGACAATATAGTAATGCCTAGGATAACCGGAATAAGCTGCAGCAATCGATGTAATATGTATCGTTTCATGTCATCACCCATGTGCCTTGACTGCTCGAATACAAAACATCGGCGTTGATGCATTATTAATACGTTCAGCCTGCGTCCATACGGTTCGCCAAATTTCGGTATCTACAGCAACGTGCATTCTCAATTCTTCTAATATATCCGCATCCCATTGGGGGCGCATAGTCTGAGACAGCGGGACTTTTCGCGCAATCGCTTCCATCGCCGGTATATCGGTTCCATCCGTTTCATTTACAACGCCGGTTCGCTGAATTTCTTTTCTATCGGCTATATATCCTTGCCATGCTGTATTATCATACAAATAGCGATACCAGTTCGCATCGAAGTTTAACAATACGCCACCTGGTTTTAACACGCGCTGCCACTCCTGATACGCCTGCATTGGATGTGGCAAATTCCACGTTACATTCCGCGTCACCACTGCATCAAATGTATTGTCTAAAAATCTCAAATTTTCCACATTCATGCACTGAAAATCAATCTGTTGCTGCAATGTCCCAGCATTTTTTCTTGCTTCTTCTAACATAGATTCCGTATAATCGACAGCAGTAACCGTATATCCTTTTTCTGCCAACAGAATCGCAAAAAATCCTGGTCCCGTACCAATATCCAACACACGTATATCCTGTCGCTGGCGATGTGGATAACAGGAATCCAACTGCGTTTGCAATACACTGCTCCAAATATCATGCTGCGTCGTATGTAATTCATCCTGATTGACTGCTGAATACGATGAAGCGCGCTGTGTCCAATAGGCTTGATTTTCTTGTTCAAATAGAGTAAATTCTTCCATATTCGTCTCCTTATGCCTCTGCTGCTATCGTAAAGATAGGCGTTGGATTATAAAACTCATCCACATCGGCGTATATTCGCTTCCAAACGGAGGTATCGACACGGATATTACTAAATCCTGCTTGCTGCAATAGTTTCGTATCCCACGCAGGGCGTGTATAAGGCTGACGCAATTCCTCTTTCATCACCTCGTATTGCTTTATTAGGTCTGCTGCAATTTTTTTATGCGCATGATTTTCTGGCAAATTACGATTTTCTTTTTCATGGCAATAATCGGCATCAAAATTTAACAATAAGCCGCCTGGTTTCAATAAATAATGCCAAGCCTTGTACGCTGCACCTAAATGTGGCAATGTCCACGTCAGATTACGAGAAACAAGCACATCAAATGACTGTGGCGGAAATGATGGCTGTTCAGCATCCATCACATAAAAAGAAGCCGGTATTTGATAATGAGCTGCTTTTCGTTTGGCTTCCCCAATCATTTGCGCTGTCAAATCAATTCCTACTACTTCATGTCCGGCCATAGCCAGTATTGTTGCAAAAAAACCGGTTCCTGTCCCAATATCCAAAATCCGTAGCCCTTTTTGCATCGGTATATAGGCTGAAAATTCAGCAAGCCACAATTCCCGCTTGGTACTTTGGAATTCTCGACACCGCTGGGCAGAAAAAGATTCTACTCGCTGGGACCAATAGTGTATCATTTCTTGTTTGATTGTTTCCATGTATTTCACCTATTAATATATTTTTATGTAATATATTATACTAAATCAATCGTATCGTTTTAAGCCCCCTCTGGGGATAAAGGACCTATTATCTAACCATCAAACGGTATCGATAGACTGGAAAATATGTGTATGATATAAAAAAGGTTCTATAATAAATGTTGGGGTCTTGTGGACATCCGTATTCACAAG
>CALBLM010000228.1 GCA_937895695.1 uncultured Megasphaera sp. | reverse complement strand
TACCAAGAATCACATTTCCACTTCCTAACACATTTTCTAATTCCTTGGGAAGGATTAATGTCGTGCCATCAATGAGCAACTTCGGTCCATCTACATGGGCATCTACTAAGTTCATAGCCGGTGACCCAATAAATGAAGCGACAAAGGTATTCGCCGGATTATCATAAATTTCCTGCGGAGCCGCAATCTGCTGCAGGCGGCCATCGTGAAGAACAGCGATACGCTGTCCTACAGTCATCGCTTCTACCTGATCATGGGTTACATAAATCATGGTGGACTGGTTCATATCATGAATTCTGACCAATTCCTGCCGTGCTCGTTGCCGAAGCTGGGCATCAAGGTTCGACAAAGGTTCATCAAGGAGAAAATACGGAGACTCTTTGACAATCGCACGACATAAGGCAACCCGTTGTTTTTGGCCACCTGATAAAGAACGGACCGGACGCAGGCTGTATTCTTCTAAATGGAGCATTTCTAAGGCTGCATTGGCCCGTTTTTTAATTTCTTCTTCCGGTAAATTTTGGATTTTCAATCCGAATATAATATTATCCCAAACATTCATATGCGGGAATAAGGCATAGCTTTGAAACACCATGGCAATATTGCGTTTTCCCGGTGCCCAGTCATTGACACATTGGCCTCCCATCAACAATTTTCCGCCTGTAATATCTTCAAATCCGGCAACCATGCGCAATGTCGTACTTTTACCGCATCCGGATGGCCCAAGAAAAACGATACGTTCTCCTTCATGAATCGTAAAATTAAGTTCTTTAATAACCTGTTTATTTCTATAAGATTTACTCACGTGTTCAAAAACAATATCATGCATTATCCTTTCACTCCTGCCTGCATAAATGTATTCAAAATAAATTTTTGGCAAAACATATATAAAACGAGGGGTGGCAAACTAGTAAGAACGGCAACGGCCATCGCAATGCCCCATTCACTACCACCTTCAGCACTGATAAACATTTGCAGAGCCAAAGACAGCGTATATTGCGACTTGTCTTTTAACACATTGCGCATATAATCTTGTGCATTCACTGA
>CALBLM010000227.1 GCA_937895695.1 uncultured Megasphaera sp. | reverse complement strand
GTTTGATATTCATTGGGATCTTCCATTTTTTCATGAATATAAGGAGGTAAGGGCATTTCACCAATTTTATCAATAATATCGTCAAACACGCCATCATAATGGAATTTGACAATACGGCCACCGAAGTCGGTGCGATCTTGAACTTCTGCAGTCAGTCCTTCCGGAAATTCAATGGTCGTTCCTGGCAAGGCTTTTTTCCCCGGTTTGACCAAGACTTCCCACGTATCTTCCCCTACCGGCGTCAGCAGCAATACTTCTACTTTACCGCCTGTGGGAACACGTTTTCCATATAACCGAGCCGGAATGACACGGGAATCATTGAAAACGAGTACATCGCCTTCATGAAGTTCATCTACTAAATCATAGAAGTACTTGTGCTGTACGTCACCACTTTGGCGATCATATACCATGAGACGCGCATGATCGCGTGGTTCTGCCGGATGCTGTGCTATTAATTCTTTTGGTAAATCGTAATAAAAATCGCTAAGTTTCAAAATAAACAATCTCCTTAATACAATCGTTCTAATGTTGTTCCTGTATAATAATGAAGTAATATTTGTCGGTAATATTCCCGTACACCGGGATTTTCTTTTGCCATCTGATAGGCACCGTATTGACTCATGCCTAATCCATGCCCCCAACCAAACCCATATATGGTTAATGGCTGACCGGCTTTAATAGGCATCGTCATGCTACGACTGCTATGTCCCAAATCCGGATTCGGCGGCGTCCCTTTGCCCTGATAAAAATCAAACAGTGTGCTTTTCAATCCAAACAAGGATTGAAAGGCGTTGCCCGTAACCGTTGCCTGCCCTTTGGTTCCTCGTATAATCATTGTACGAACCCGTCCGGACACGCCGCGATCGGCTGTACGCATCGGCCGTTTTGCTAAGGGAGACAGTGTAATTGATTGGACCGTACCTACACCCTTTCCAGCGGCATTTAGATTTGCTGCCAAGCGTTCCGGTGTAGTCGTAACGGACCAACTGTATGACGGCATATGGAAACTTCTGTCAGAGACGCCTCGCAAATATCCAACGGCATTGCCCCAGACGTTTTCGCTATGTTCCGTCCAACCGCCGGCACTCGCACAGAAAAACGCCTCAATCGGTTTTCCTTTATACGTCAGGATTTCGCCACTTGTTCCATCCACAGCCTGATGAATCGAAGGGGTCTCTGCATTCATTCCCCCATACACTTGATTGCGCGTATCATCTGCCATATCATAACCACGGTTTTTAAAATAATTTTTATGCGAAACGGCATACGTTCTTGCCGCTACGGCCTGAGCCTTTAAAGCTTCTATGCTCCAAGATGGGGACATTTCTTTACCAACAACGCCATATAAATACTGTTCGATTGGCACGACGTTGATTACTGTCAGTCCTGCCGATACAGGCGTTTTGATGAATTCCAAATAGCCGCGATACATATAGCCATCGGTAATTTTCACAAAACCGTCTTTGCCAAGGGGACGCACGGACAAGGGGCCTATACTTTTAATGCCATCTGCCGTTAACTCATTGCCACGAATAGTGACTTGAATCGGCATATTGGCTTTTACCTTTTTACGCAGTGCATTTCCTTGATAAATTCCAACATCACGAGTTCCTACAACGGCTACGGACGAAA
>CALBLM010000226.1 GCA_937895695.1 uncultured Megasphaera sp. | reverse complement strand
AAGGCACCCCAACATTTGACAAAGAGCCTAAAACGACTATGAATACAACATATATTCATAGTCGTTTTTTAATATGTATGAGCTCTACATTCTATATTAATATAATGATTTAAATAGAGCTACGAATGTTTCTTTCGTAATAGATAGGGGATTTCCTGGTAAGCATCTATCTTCCATCGCATTATCAGCCATTTGTAAAACAGCTGCTTCATACTCATCCCGTGCAACGGGATGTTTCAATTCACCAATCCGAGTTGGCATGTTCATGTCATTTATCAAAGCTTTTATCACGGCACATAACGCTTGTACAGCTATTTGTGTAGATACATTGCGGGGCACAATGCCTACTTTATATGCCAAATCAGCATATTTGGCTTCTACGACAGGATCTTGACTATTATATAAAATTCCCGTTGTAAGACAAATAGCGCAGGCTAATCCATGGGGAATATGGAACATGCCGCCTAACTGATGGGCCATACTGTGAATCATACCGAGACCACCCAAATTAAAGGCTATACCTGCCATATTAGATGCATTGGACATTTTTTCACGGGATTTTAAATTCCCACCGTAATGATAACATTTTGGCAAATGTTCGATCGCAATCGAAACAGCCTGGCAAGCAATGGCATCCGTAAAATCAGTGGCATTCTTCGCGACATAGGCTTCCAATGCATGCGTCAAGACATCAAATCCCGTATTTGCTGTGACAGATGCAGGAACACTCAACGTTAAATGCGGATCCAATAACGCCACAGTGGCATACATCATATCATCAATAAGGGCTATTTTTCGTTTTTCTGCTGTATCTGTAATAACCGCAAAGGATGTCATTTCCGAACCTGTACCACTGGTCGTCGGTATAACAATGAATGTCGGCTTTTGGGATAATGCCTTGCCGCCCATGGCAAAATAAACAATCCCTTTCGCCGTATCAATCGCTGCGCCGCCACCAAAACCAATAATGATAGTTGCCTGTAACTTGACAGCTTCTTTCACGCCATCGGCTACAACATCCAATGTCGGATCTGGCACAAGGCGGTCAAAAATGACCGCCTTGTTGGTCGCTGAAAGTTGTTCCATAACCAGCTGAATCGTACCATTTTGATTTAAAAATGTATCGCAAATAATCAAAATACGTTCGTTTTCATATGTTTTTAAAAAAGATAGGGCGTCTTCCCCTGAAATAACTTTCGTCACAATTTGGCATTCATTCATGATACTACCTCCTTGTTACCGAATGTTAAACATATCCTTCATCACGCATTCACGACGTCTGCAGAAGGAACGCGGGCTGGTTAAGCCTTCGCCTGTCGGTCCGGCAATCGTAAAGGTCGGATATCCTTGACCGCCAATTCCCAATCCGGCAAAGGACGGGCCATTTTTTACAAAAATGGTTGTTTCCATCAATTTCGCCATTTTGCTCAATTTGGCAATATTCGTAGAATGCATCATCGCACTATGACGATTGCCGTGTTCTGCTTCATATGCCCATTCAATAGCTTGGTCTACATTATCACAACGAACAAGCGGTAAAATCGGCATAAGCATTTCGGTCTGTACAAACGGGTGATCTTTATCCGTTTCCATAATGATTAAGCGTTTTTTATCTTCTACTTCAATTCCAATCTGATGGAGAATATACTGTGCCGATTTGCCAACAAATTCAACTTTCGGACCGTCTCCTTTATCATTGGCAACTAGTTTCCAAAGTTTTTCGATCGTATCCTTATCTTTGATTTCATAGGCACCGGCACCTTTCATATTGATGACTAGATAATCAAAAATAGAATCCACCGCAAAGACTTCTTTTTCAGCAATGCAAGGTACATTGTTATCAAAGGAGCTGCCGGCTACGATATCCTGAGCTGCCTGTTCAATATTGGCTGTTTCATCAACAACAACCGGCGGGTTACCTGGGCCTGCACCAATTGCTTTTTTACCGGATGAAAGAACTTTTTTAACAATGCCCGGGCCACCGGTAGCAACTACCATTTTGACTTTGGGGCTGGCAATCATTTCATTCGTTGCATCAATAGACGGTTCGCGTACCATCGTAATCATATTAAGCGGTGCTCCTGCTTCATACAAGGCTTTATTCAATAACTGTACTAAAAATACAGATGTCTTTTTAGCACGCGGATGGGGACTGAAAACAACGGTATTTCCGCCGGAAATCATGCAAATCGAATTGTTGATAATTGTTTCTGTTGGATTCGTTGTCGGTGTAATCGCACCAATCACGCCAAATGGGCAATATTCAAATAAAACCAAGCCATGTTCGCCTGTCCGTGCATCGGTCGTCAAATCTTCAATACCCGGTGTCGATTTAGCAGCTGCCGTATTCTTGATGATTTTATCTTCATACCGACCAATTTCTGTTTCTTCTACAGCTAAGCGGGACATCATTTCCATGTTTTCCTTTTTCAAACATGTTTTGCGAATGACATCAACCCATTCTTGACGCTGGCTCGGTGTTTGGAACAACAACGTATGTTGTGCTTTTGCCGATGCATTAATGGCTGCATCCATCGAACCAAATACACCATATTCATCAGGTTGTGTTGTAGATACAGCTGCCGTATTGGCTGCTGCTGTTGCATTATTTTTAAGTTGTTGTACTGCCTGTGCAACAAGTTGCTGCAAGACTTCCGGATCAATTGTCGTGCTCATAGTACGTACCTCCGTTTTATTGATTTACTGCAATTCCCAATGGCGTCACAAACAAACAATCATTGGGTTTCCACGTCGGAATATGCAGGATTTTTTCAAATGTCGATTCAAATTCACTAAAGCAGCAGGCCCCGCCTACTACATAAATGTCAGATACTTCTTTTCCTGTAATAAACCGTTGTACAATGGAAGCCATTTTTTCAACAACTGGCTGTACCACAGGAAAAACTTCGTTTTCTTTGGCTCCATCTTTTTTCAGCTTTTCAGCTTCTTCAAAGGATATGCCATAATAGCCAGCCAATACCAATGACATATGCGTTCCGCCCGTTGCTTCATCTGCTGTATACGTCACCTTGCCGTGATTCAGGATGCTAATGCCTGTCGTACCACCGCCAACATCCACAACAGCGCCGTCTTGTATCTGTAAAATCGTAGAGGCTGCCGTTGGTTCATCAATGACGCGCGTAACTTCTAAATCGGCTCCTTCTACACAATTGGCAATACAGCGTACATTTCCTTCCAAAATTCCCGGCGGAATCGCTGTGGCAGCTTTCGTTAACGCCACTCCCAATTTTTCCTCTAATGCAGCTTTCATCGTTCGTACAGCCCGTACAGCGCCAATATAATCGACAACGATACCGTCACGAACTACTTTAGACGGCGTAGTCATGCCGGCAATCGGTTGATTTTGGCTGTCTACAACAGCCAACACGATATTGGCTGTTCCTAAATCAACACCAACTTTCAAAGGGCCTTCAAAGGGGCGAACTTCACCGGAAGCCACTAAAGAAGCAAAATCTGCCAGCATTTTGTTGTCCATTTTCATAGGCTTACACTCCTTACTGTACCGGACAAATCATAACATAATCTTTATTACTCAATGAGCAGGCATTCGCTTCATCGACGTCGATGTGCATTTCCAATCCTGCCGTATCTGACACGCGAATACTAACATCTCCCAAGATGCCCTGGCGTTCGCCAAATGTCTCTACATTCACAATCTGACCATTCGTCAAATGTCTG
>CALBLM010000225.1 GCA_937895695.1 uncultured Megasphaera sp. | reverse complement strand
ATACTCCCGCAGGTCGTAGAAAATCATTTACATGGCGAAATCGTATCCTTTGGTGTATTGGTCCTTTTAACATATGACAAACAGTTTGCATTACGAGATCGTATTGCAACGTTTTATAAGAAGACAGGATATCCGACAACATTAGCCTATCTGGATATTCAGACTAGCGAATTAGATATGATTGTTGATAAAGCTCCGTCTATTACGGAATGGAATTGTGTGCCTCAGCTACTTACGAAAGAAGCATTTAAACAGGCCATTATAGATACAGATGCATATGGAAAAACACTATAAATAGATATGTATGATGTATAAACTCATTTAATAGGTAGATTCAACAGGAGCTTATCGCGTAAGGTCATGCCAGGATTAGAACAAATACGAGAAGGCAGATTTACTGTTATGCGACAACTCCTGTTTTATTGTGCAAGTTACGACATGATAGAATCTGAATAATGACAGCTACATACGGTCGCGTTGTTATATATGCACATTCCTATTGGGGTCTATGGTATAATACTTGAGTACATACTATTTAGATACAAGGAGGCATTTTATGGATCCCGTATTGGAACAAATTATTGCCAATATACATCCTTCCGATATAAAAAAAACGGGGATGTGTTATCAGAAACTTTCAGAACTTCCTATTAAACAAGATGGAAAACTTACCTATTTAGCAGGACGAATTGCCGGTGTATGTCAGACGCTGCAACCGGATATGTTGAAAAAGGCCGTTATTATTTTTGCGGCTGACCATGCCGTAGACGGTGGGGAAAATAAAACGGAGGGCAAACAGAGTAAAGCCGAAGCATTGGAAGTTGCCCATGGAAGAGCTCATATTAATAAAGTAGCCCATCAGATTGGTGCGGGCGTAATGCTGTTGGATATGGGGCTGGAACAGGATATTCCTGAATCAGAGGGCGTGCAGGATTTAAAAGTTATGCATGGCAGTCATTTTTGGGCAAATGGTGCGGCCATGACAGAAGATGAAATGTTGGATGCCATGTTCAGTGGACTGCAAATCGGTGAAAATTTGGCAGATGAAGGATATCAGGCTGTGGGCCTTGGTAATATTGGAGAACGTAGTCTTTTAACGGCATTTATTATTACAGCGGCATTTTTTAAGGATGCCCTGCATGATTTACCTGCCCATATGAAATCCGGTGATAAATTAACGCATTTGACTGCACTGATGAATCGGCTGCAGTTAAAGGATACGCAGCCTTTAGAGCTTTTGCGTCGAGCTGGCGCACCGGATATTGCAGCGATGACTGGATTTATTTTGGCGGCCTGTCAGCGAAACGTGATGATTGTATTTGATAATGCCGTGACAGGTGCGGCAGTGTTGATTGCTCGCGCATTGTGTCCGTATGTCGATGATTATGTGGTTCCTTCAGCTCGCTATAAGGAACCGGTACATCAAATGCAGATGAAAAAAATGAATATAAAAGCTTTCTTTGAAACATCGGATATATTAGATCAAGGAATGGGTTCTGTTATTGGCCTGTCATTATTGGATGCAGCTGTTGATATGATGAATAAAGAGCTGAAGTAACAGAAATGAGGAGGTAAAATGAAAACATTATATTTGGATTGTTTTTCAGGTATTAGCGGAAACATGTTTATCGGCATGCTGATCCAAGCGGGTGTTCCTTTTGATGAATTTAAACAGGCAATGACAGCATTGAATCTAGAAGGGTATTCGCTGATTTGTGAATCTGTATCTAAATTGGGGATTCAATCTATATATTATAATGTATTATTGGATAGTGAAAAGAATCGTCATGATGAACATGTTCATGGCGACCATGGACATGCCGTGGATACGGCAGGACATCACCATCATCATGAACATCGGGGCTTGTCAGAAATCACAAAAATTATAGAAGCCGCACCGTATAAAGAATCAATAAAAAAGAAAAGCTTACAGGTTTTTCAAAATTTAGCACAAGCGGAAGCGATCGTACATGGTGTGCCTGTAGATAAAATCCATTTTCATGAAGTCGGTGCGATTGACTGTATATTGGATATTGTTGGCACGATTTGGGCTTTAGATTATTTAGGAATTGAACAAGTTGCTTCTTCGGCATTGCATGTAGGGAGTGGATTTGTGAAATGTGCCCATGGTGTGATGCCTGTGCCGGCACCGGCAACAGCGGAGTTGCTGACGGGAATTCCTTATTATGATACCGATGTTTGGGGCGAATTAGTTACGCCAACGGGAGCGGCATTGGTGAAAACGCTGGCTTCCTATATAGGACCGCGACCAGATACCTTTATTCATGACCGCGTAGCTTATGGTGCTGGAACAAAGGATTTGGAAATACCCAATGTTGTTCGAGGGTTCATTGGACAGGCTAATGCATGGTAACTAATATATAGTAAGCAGATTGAATAGCTACATATAAGGCAGTTCATATGCAAATGGGCTGCCTTTTTAGCTTTCTAAAAAAATATTGAAAAAAATACAAAAAATCTCTTGACAATATATGGCGAAATTGGTATTATAATTAAGCGTTCCGACGGAACAGCAAACACTTATGAGATGTTCGCTAGGTATATAGCAAATGAAAAATGATTTTAAAAAATCAAAAATAAGTGTTGACAGACATCAAACGATGTGATAAAATAAATCTCGTCGCTGATGAGAGACACCAAGACGTGCGGAAGTAGCTCAGTGGTAGAGCACCACCTTGCCAAGGTGGGGGTCGCGAGTTCGAGCCTCGTTTTCCGCTCCATATTTATGGCGGCATAGCCAAGCGGTAAGGCAGAGGTCTGCAAAACCTTCATCCCCAGTTCGATTCTGGGTGCCGCCTCCATATTTTTTTCGTCATGCCGAGGTGGCGGAACTGGCAGACGCAACGGACTTAAAATCCGTCGGTTAGAGATAACCGTACCGGTTCGATTCCGGTCCCCGGCACCAATTCAACAATACATTGCTGTGAGTGCTATATCAGGTATACTGATATAACTTTCTTGCAAATGCCTAAAAGGTTTGGA
>CALBLM010000224.1 GCA_937895695.1 uncultured Megasphaera sp. | reverse complement strand
GTAGATGCGCCTTGTTCGGGTCTCGGCATTCTTCGTCATAAAATTGATTTACGCTGGCGTAAAAAGCCGAGTGATTTAAAAGTATTACCGCCACTGCAGCGCCGCATTTTAGAAAGTGCTTCTCAGTGTGTCAAACCCGGCGGCATCCTCGTTTACAGTACATGTACGATACAGGATGAAGAAAACATTCAGATTGTGAATGGCTTTTTAAAAAATCATCCTGAATTTACGCTGGAAAACGCAGTTCCGTTTTGTCATACCCATCATGAAGGGCCGTGCGTACAATTATTGCCACAGCATGATGAATTAGATGGATTTTTCATTGCCCGCATGAGAAGAGGAGAATAACATGAATGATATTTTTAATATGACGAAAAAAGAACTGCAGACGTTTTTAGTCCAGCATGGCATGAAGAAGTTCCGTGCAGACCAAATTTTTCACTATATGTACAAAGAAAATATTTTTTCGTGGAATGATATGGTATTGCTCCCTAAAGCAGATCGAGCTTCGCTAGAAACACTTCTTCCCATATTTTTTCCGACTATCGTATCTAAATTGGAAGCACCGGATGGACAGACGGTGAAATTATTATTACAGCTTCATGATGGGCAGACGGTTGAAACAGTATTAATGAAACATGATTACGGTAACTCGATTTGTCTATCTACCCAAGTGGGATGTGCAGTAAATTGTGCATTCTGCGCATCTGCTAAAAATGGATTCGTTCGTAATCTGTCAGCCGGTGAAATGATGGCACAGTTACTTGCTTTCAAAAAATATGTCACACCGGAACTGCACTCTATTGTTCTCATGGGAACGGGTGAACCTTTATTAAATTATACAAATGTTTTGCGTTTCTTACATATGGTTCATGAAAAAGATACGCTGTACTTAGGATACCGTAATATTACGTTATCAACATCCGGTATTGTTCCTAAAATGTACGATTTAGCAGAAGAAGGCATACCAATTACCCTAGCTGTTTCACTACATGCGCCAACAGACGCCATGCGTCGCCGCATTATGCCGATTACAAATACATATCCTATTGCTGATGTACTCAAAGCAGCGGATCATTATTTTGAAAAAACAGGTCGTCAAGTTACGTTTGAATATATTCTAATAAAAAACGTAAACTGCAATATTTCCTGTGCCCGTCAATTAGTACAATTACTAGGACACAAAAATATTTTAATTAATGCTATTCCGATGAATGACAATTATGATGTCGGCTTATATAGACCACCCATGTCTGATATGGAAGCCTTTGTTACATATTTGCAAAAAAACGGTATCCGTGTCACACTTCGCCGAGAAATGGGCAGCAAGATTCAAGCTGCTTGTGGTCAGCTTCGCATTAAACGGGAAAATATTTGACATGTGATAGGGAATATGATATGAATTATGTATACCAGATAATAAAACACCGTGAGAGGACGTGAGAATTTGGGCACATACGGTGAATCAAAAATTGGTTTGGTGCGCAAAGTAAACGAAGATTCTTTCTATATCAGCCAGGGACAGAATGTCTTAGCTGTAGCAGACGGCATGGGCGGGTATGTTGGTGGTGAAATAGCCAGCCGAACGGCAGTAGAAGCCATTGCATACTATTTTAAAAATTTCACCTATGCAGCACCAGTACAATTAGAAAAAGCGATTCAATACGCCAATTCCTGTATTCTCAGCAAAACGACCATTGATCCGTCGCTGCAGGGAATGGGAACGACAATATCGATTGTCACCTTAGCTCGTCATTACGCATTCTGGGGACATGTGGGAGATAGTCGTATTTATTTATATCGCGATGGCGAATTTAAACAAATATCGACAGACCACACGATCGTGCAAGTGCTCCTGGACAAGGGAAAAATTACAGCCGATGAAGTTAAAAATCATCCGCAGCGCCATGTGCTAACACGGGCCGTCGGTGTAGATGAAAATTTACTGGTGGACAGTGGGGCATTTCCAGTTTTGCCCCAAGATAGAATTTTGATTTGTTCTGATGGCTTGACGTCATTTATTGATACGGACGTATTAGCAGCTGCTATTGGCGATTACGGCCGTACGGAACGTGATATTATCAACGGACTGTTTGAAACGGTCTATGAAAATGGAGCTAAAGATAATATTACTGCCATTTTAACAACCATATAATCAAGATTACGACTATGAAAGTGGTGGAAAATCAAAAAATGATTGGTCATATCTTAGATAATAGATATAAGATATTAGAAAAAATCGGCGTTGGCGGTATGGCGATTGTGTATAAAGCACAAGATATTTTGTTGGATCGTATTGTAGCTGTTAAAATACTGCGTTCCAAATACGGAAATGACCACGATTTTATTACTCGTTTCCGGCAAGAAGCACAAGCAGCCGCCAAATTATCGCATCCTAATATCGTAAATATATATGATGTCGGCTACGACGAAAATGTGCACTATATCGTCATGGAATACGTGCGCAGCGAAACATTAAAAGAATATATAGAAAAGCATGGGCATCTGCCTATTAATACATCCATTCAAATCACCTTTGATATTGGTGAAGCATTGGAAAATGCCCATAAGAACGGCATTGTACATTGCGATATCAAACCGCATAATATTCTGGTAACAGAAACGGGACGCATTAAAGTAGCCGATTTCGGTATTGCCCGTGCGATTAATTCCAGCGTAAACAACAAAGATGATCATGCCGTATTAGGATCTGTTCATTATTTTTCGCCGGAACAAGCCAGCGGCGGTCCTGTTGACGAACGAACAGATATTTATTCGTTAGGCGTTGTCATGTATGAAATGATGACGGGCGTTGTTCCCTTCGAAGGGGATACAGCCATTAGCGTGGCTCTGCAGCATGTGCAAGACGATATTCCCCTTCCTACCAAATACAATCGCCGTATTCCACGGCTTGTTGAACAATGTATTCTCAAGGCCATGGCAAAAAATCCGGACGATCGCTTCCAATCCATCGGCGAAATGATGTCTGAATTACGCCTTTCCCAGGGATTTGTCAATACCAACAAAGGGGCTATGCCGATTATAAAAAACAATTTTTCGACACAAAAACTATCGCCCTTAAAAATGGATGAAGAAGACAAAAAGAAAAAAAATATATTCTCGCGATTCATGGATTGGACAAGCAGCCATTCACAAAAGACCATTATTATTGGTATGCTAGGGATTTTTCTTTTTGCATTTATGTGGGCCTTTTTCTCGTTTGGCAATTTTTGGAGTACCGAAAATATTACAGTTCCCGATGTGACAGGCAAACAAGTCGAAATTGCTAAAGAGATTCTCTCTAAAAAACACTTGGATGTTTCTGTGAAAGAAGTGGAAAGTTCAGAAGTTCCTGTCGGTGAAGTTATTTCCCAAACACCTTCCGGAGGCGCTGTCGTTAAGGAAAATCGAACGATTTATTTGACGGTCAGCAAGGGAAATAAAGGGGAAGAAGTCTTGATTCCGGATTTGCGGGATTTGACATTGGATGAGGCCAAAAAGAAATTAAAAGAAATTGGCTTACAAATAGGCTCTGTCCATTATAAAGAAAGCGACACCTATGCAGATGGAAAAATTATCAGCCAGAATCCAGCATCACCACAAAAAGTTGCCAAAGGAACGGCTGTAGATGTCGTAATTTGCCGCAAAAATAGCAGCAGTAAGCCGAAAGACAAAGATTCGGCTAAATCGGGAGCCAACGTTCCAAATACTAGCGGCATGTCGCTGGATGCTGCTGTACAAACATTAGAAAATGCAGGATATACGGTTGGCAACGTTGCTAACTTGGATTCTTCTAAAGACAGTGGGCAAGCGAAAGTAACCGGACAGAGTGTTCGT
>CALBLM010000223.1 GCA_937895695.1 uncultured Megasphaera sp. | reverse complement strand
GTATTTTCTGGCATATGCTTTAGCCAATTCGATAGCTTTTTTTACAGAACCGGCAGCATTAATATGATTGTCTTTCAGCAAAATTCCATCAGATAAATTATACCGATGATTTTTACCGCCGCCTACAGTTACAGCATACTTTTCAAATACGCGCATATTCGGCGTTGTCTTACGCGTATCCAACAAAGTAATCTGCGTCCCCTCCAACAAGGTTGCCACGCGTCGCGTATAGGTAGCAATACCGCTCATCCGCTGTAAATAATTAAGTGCTACTCGTTCGCCGGATAAAAGGACTCGAATATTCCCAATGACTTTAGCTATCACTTGCCCTGCATGAACCGTATCTCCATCTTTAGCAAAAAATTCAAACCATGTTTTATCATCCAACAGCGTAAAAGTGCGAGCAAATACATCTAATCCGGCAATCACACCATCTTGTTTGCAAATCAATTCCACTTCTCCCTGACACTCTTCCGGCATAATCGCGTTGGTTGATACATCTTCACTCGTAATATCTTCTCGCAAAGCCATGAGAATTAGCGGTTCTGCCTGCAATTTCATCGTTATGCTATTCATTATGCTTGCTTCTCCCTTTCCATTTCTTGTAATATATCCCGTTTATACTGTAAGGCCAGCGTAGAGGCTTGTCGTTTTATCTTCGCTTCTGCTTTAGCGTATGCTGCATCAAAAATAGCACTATCATCACTATCCATACATCCTTTTGTATATGCTTCACAAATATGCTGTGCTGCCCGTTTTCCAAAAACTAAACTTTCTAAAAGAGAATTACTTGCCAGCCGATTTTTCCCATGAACGCCATTACAGCTTGTTTCACCAACAGCATATAAATGATCCATCGATGTTTTACTATCTGTATCAACATGGATACCACCCATAAAATAATGCTGCGCCGGTGTAACAGGAACCCAGTCTTTTGTAGCATCAATGCCATCTTCCAAGCATCGTTCATAAATATGGGGAAAATGTGTTTTTATCGTTTCTTCTCCAAGAACCGTCATATCCAGCCATACATAGGGCGTGCCATCTTTTTTCATCTGCTTGCGGATTTCAGCCGTCATAATATCACGTGGCAATACTTCATTAGCAAAACGCTGTCCATCTTTACCTCGCAATTTTGCACCTTCACCACGAACAGATTCTGAAATAAGAAAACTCCGGCCCGGTCGTTTAGAGTACAATGATGTCGGATGAATTTGAACATAATCAATATGTTCCAGTTGGATACCATGATTCATGGCAATCGCCAAGGCATCTCCCGTTAAATGTGGAAAATTCGTAGAATGGTCGTATAAACCACCAACACCACCGCTTGCTAAAATGGTATGGTCCGCTTCAATTGCTACATACTGGCCTTTTTTATTTTGCGCTAAAACACCTAAACAACGATTTCCTGCCGTAATAATATCCAACATGGTCGTAAAATCAAGAATCGTCACATTCGGCAGCTTTCTCACGGCCGTCAATAATTTGCTCGTAATCTCTTTGCCGGTAATATCTTCATGAAATAAAATTCTGGCGCGCGAATGGCATCCTTCACGTGTATAATCAAGCTGTCCATCCGGTGTGCGAGCAAAGTCTACGCCATAGGAAATGAGTTCATTAATGACATCACGCGAAGAACGAATCATAATATCAACAGATTCTTTGCGATTTTCATAGTGGCCAGCTTTTAACGTATCTTCCATAAAACTGTCATAATCATCAGCATCATGGAGTACACAAATACCGCCTTGAGCTAAAAAAGAATCGCTATGTTCCACTTCATCTTTGGTAATCATCAAAATCTGTTTATCCTGAGGCAGATGCAGTGCCGCAAATAATCCACTAGCTCCGGTGCCTACAATTACAATATCTACTTTTTTCTTATTCATTACAGTATCCTTTCACTTATTTAGCTAAGTCCAGCATTCGATTCAGTACATGTACAGCTCGACGACTGAGTTCAGCATCTACATGCACTTCATTGGTTTCATCACGGAGACAGTTTCGCACTTTTTCCAAGGTTACTTTCTTCATGTTAATGCAATACTGATCTTCCATGGCCGGATAAAATACTTTTCCCGGATTTTTGGTCTGCAATTCATACATCACGCCATTTTCTGTACCGATAATAAACTCTTTCGCCGGCGATGCAGTCGCATATTGAATAATGCCAGACGTACTGCCAATATAATCTGCCATCGCCAATACGTCTTTAGAACATTCCGGATGGGCTAAAAACAAAGCCTCTGGGTGCTGTTCTTTCGCTAATGCCACAGCTTCGGTGCGAATAGAATCATGACGCGGGCAAAATCCATCATTAAGAATAAAATGTTTTTCCGGCACTTGCGTCGATACGTAATGACCTAAATTTTTATCCGGTGTAAAAAAAATCGTCTGATTCGGCAATTTTTTGACAATATGTACAGCATTGGAAGATGTAACGCAAACATCCGAAACCGCTTTCAATTCTGTTGTCGAATTAATATAACAAACAACAGCTACGTCTTTATATCGCCGACGCACTTCTTCTACAGTCTTGACCGACGCCATATGCGCCATCGGACAATCTGCCGTACGATCCGGCATCAGTACTTTTTTATCCGGATTCAGCATTTTTGCACTTTCTCCCATGAATCGAACTCCGGCAAATACAATGATTTTCGCATCCGTTTCTACAGCTTTTTTACTAAGTGCAAAGGAATCGCCAATATAATCCGCAATTTCTTGTACTTCATCAGGTACATAATAATGCGCTAAGATAACAGCTTTCTTTTCTTTCTTTAAGCGCAAAATTTCATCTTCTATGTATTCCATTATTATACTTCCCTCCCATCTTGCCTTACAGCAAACTAGTATTCCTTCATGTTATCCTATAATCCCATAGTTGATATGTATTATAGCTCAGGTGTTTTGTTTTGACAAGACTATTGTCATGACAACACTCAAAATGTGTCTATAAAACGTTTATCAAAAAATATGTATATATTACATTTATATTATGGAACCATCTACGACTAGTATGACTCGTTCTTTCCATACATAGAAAATTCATATATCTATTCTGTATCTATTTTCTTTTGTAAAATCTCGTTTACAAAACAAGAAAAACAGTATATAATGAACTGTACTAAAATAATGGGTGGAAATTATGAACAATACACTAGGAAAGCATTTACTAATCGACTTTTACAACTGCAAAACAACATTTACACAACCAGAAGAATTACAGCCTTTAGTGAAACGAGCTTTTGAACTTGTTGATGCGCCATTAGAAGGCATCACATTTTATCATGCCGATGACGAATTGACTTGTATTGCCGTTTCCAGCAATTCCCATATCTGTATTCACGCATATCCATTACTGGCCTATGTAGCCGCAGATATTTACAGCTTTAATATTGATTTAAAGGCCAGCCGGATTATGAGTGCCTTAAAAGTCAATCTACGGTCTGACCGCGTAAAAGCAACCAGTATCCGTCGCGGTGATTTTGGCTCTATCCGTGATATGCGTCCTAAACGCAAATCTAAGATTACTACGGTTCGCCGCATGAAAAACACCGGGGCCCGCATCAAGCGGACAAGTACCCACATGTTTCATATACTGCGTCATCCGCAGCAGACGCGTCGAGCTCATCACGAAATGAAAAACGTAAAGAAATAATCATATGTATCGGGAAGGGTTTTGTTTGTCATGTATATGGTGTCATTGAAGCAGGCTGCCGGTATTGGTATGGAGGAAATGAATTCTCTAGATACCATTACAGCCGAACTTCTAAAATTCTTACAACTAAAGAATCAGCGTCTCTATATGCATTCACTACAGGTAGCAAATTATAGTGTTAGTGTAGCTGTTAAACTTGGCCTGCCTCACAGTGAAATAGAACAAATCAAGCATGCCGCCTTACTTCATGATATTGGATTGCTTTTTGTATCTAATACACTGCTTGCTAAAATGCCGTATCTGAACCGTTCGGAAAAAGCATTATACCGTCGTCATGCAGCTGCCGGTGGCAATATGTTGGAAAATATTCCCTGTTGTCAGGACATTGTTCCTTATATCCGTTATCATCATGAACGATGGGACGGCACGGGATTTCCAAAACATCTGCGAGGAGCTAATATTCCTTTTGGCGCTCGCATTATTGCTGTTGCCGACTATTATGACACGATTATTAATCCATCTACAGAATTTTGGGCTAAAACTAAACAACAAGCTGTTCGGGAACTATTCAGTGCTTCCGGTCTTTTATTTGATCCGGAAGTCGTCAAAGCATTTATTGAAACATTGGGCCATTAATGATGGCTATTATAAGGCACTACTAGCGATGACTAACCCTGTCACGCTGGCAGCGCCTTTTTCTTTTAGCACCTTAGCACAACTATCCATCGTCATCCCCGTCGTATAAATATCATCTACCAATAAAATATGTTTTTTTCCTGCGTAAAAAGAGCCTTTTACTTCAAAGGCTCTTTTTATGTTGTCCTTTCGCTGCTTTTGTGACAGTTGCCATTGTGCGTTTGTATAACGTATCCGCTGTAACCCATTTATCCATTGCCAATGGTATTCCGCCCAAGCGTGAAAAATAAGCTCTGTTTGATTGAATCCCCGTTCTTTTTCTTTTTCTGGTGCCAACGGTACAGGCATAACAATATCAATCTGAGCCAATCGCTGCATCCAAGGAAATTGCCATAGAAACGATTGACACGCCGCAGCCTGTCGTTTTATTTTATGATATTTTAAATCATGCAAAACATGTCGTATAACACCCTGATACATGGTCAAACAGTAACATTCATCCAAATGCCGTATAGATTGACTGCGATTTAATTTTCTAGGGTGCCAAATACGATTCCAACATGCTGAACACCATTGTCCTTGTGTATCAACCGAAGTGCCGCATCCAGGACAATGGGGCGGATATAAAAGCCGTAACCCCATTTCTTGCAGTCGTTTTAACATAATTCCTCCTCGCGCAAACGCGGTGTAAGCAATGTAAATCGTCTACTTGTCCTTGTATTTTGTATCGCTGTCTGCAAGGCCATTTTCGTGCCGACTAAGATAACTTTTCGCTTAGCCCTGGTTACAGCTGTATAAAATAGATTTCGCTGCAGCATGACCGCATGGCTGTTGACAATCGTCATAATAACCGTATTGTATTCACTACCCTGACTTTTATGAACTGTAATGGCATAAGCTAACGTAATTTCATCTATTTCTTGTCCTTCATATTTTACATCTTGTTCAGGATAGCGCACATAAATAATATCTTGTTGAATGGAAAAGATTTCACCTATGTCGCCATTAAATACTCCCTTGTCGTAATTATTTTGTTTTTGCATTACCTTATCACCACGTCGAAACAGAGTTTTGCCATTTTTATACTCGCCCTTTCCCGGACACGATGCATTGGTCTGTTCCTGAATTACGGCATTTAAATGTTCTACACCACACGGGTTTTTATACATCGGCGCTACTATTTGAACGGCAAATTTATCTTCTGCTTCGGCACACTCGGTTTGATATAATTGGCATACTTTAGTGGCACCTTCTTCTTCGTTTTGAATTTCTATAAATCGAAATTCCCTATCCGCATTAACCACAGGTAAGCGACCATGATTAATCAAATGGGCATTCGTTACAATACGGCCGCCTTCTTGTTGGCGAAAAATTGTATCCAGCCGCACAACCGGCACGACTTGGGACTGAATAATATCATGCAATACCGCACCGGCTCCGACAGACGGCAGCTGATCCGCATCACCAACCAATATACACCGACAGTGTGGATGTAATGCCTGCAGTAAATGATACATCATTTCCATATCCAGCATAGATACTTCATCGACAATCACTAAATCTGCCGGCAACAGTTTCGTTTCATTATATTCAAACACCTGCATGTCCCCTTGAAATCCATCAGGAACCAGCAAGCGGTGAATCGTTTTCGCTTTGCGCTCCGTCGTTTCTTCCAATCGTTTCGCAGCCCGCCCTGTTGGCGCACATAATACAATCCGCAGCCCTTCTTGTTCTGCCAGCCGAATAATCGCCTGTACAACAGTCGTTTTTCCCGTACCGGGCCCACCGGTGATAACCAGCATGCCGGACTGCAGTGATTTTTCTACGGCTTCTCGCTGCTTATCTGCCAGTAAAAAATGACACGAATCTTGCCATCTATCCAAAAACAACTCGACATGAATGCGAGGCTTAGGCTGTTTTAGAGCCGTCATGTCTCGGATCCGTTCAGCAATCGATACTTCTTCTTCATACGATTGCGGCGTATAGATAAACGTATGTCCTTGATATACAGAGGTATCTAGCTGTCCCATCGCGATACTTTCCTGCAATATATCATGCAAACGCAAACTATCGGCCCGCAGTATGAGCGCTGCTCGCCGCACTAATTCCGTATCAGGAATACATACATGACCATTTTGCGTCATATCATATAATACATACGTTAAACCGGCTGATAATCGTTCTTCATCATCAGGGCGTATGCCATAGGCCAGCGCAATTTGATCTGCTGTCTTAAAACCAATGCCATCTATTTCATGAATCATTCGATACGGTTCTTCCTGCAGTACATAGAATACATCATCACCATATTTTTGTATAAGCCGCGCTGCATACCGACCGGAAATGCCATGTGTTTCCAAATCAATCGCCAAATCATTTACCTTTTTTTCTTCATAAAAGGATTCTGTAATCATAGATAATTTTTTTTTGCCAATTCCTTCAATTTCCAGTAATCGCTGCGGTTCTTTTTCCATGATTTTCATTGTATCACTACCAAAGGCAGCTACCATACGATGAGCTAATGATGGCCCAATCCCTTTTACAGCACCGGAACCTAAAAAGCGTTCCATTCCTTCTATCGTATCTGGCAACAATCGTTTCCATGAAGATGCGGCCAGTTGCCGTCCATAGCGTTTATGCTGTACCCAATGCCCCTGTACTTCCAGTCTGTCTCCTACTAACGGTTTAGAACCATTTCCTGTAATGGTCAGTAGTGTATCTTCATCTTCGCGACGAATACGAAATACAATATAATCTGAATCTGTTGCTTCAAACACTACTCGCTCTACGATTCCCTGTATGCATTCCACTCTCTCTGTCATCCGTTTATTTCATATGCTCCCGTTCATAATTTTTACTTTCATCCATAATACATTGATAAATTCGCTGCAAATACGGTGCCAACTCTTTATGCTCTGCCAACGCCGCAATTTTTTCCAATACCTGTTGTTCCCGCCGCAAATCAAACACTTCCATATGGTGTTCTTTTTTATATGCAGCAACTTGCGCTACTACATGCATCCGTGCTTCTAAAATAGCTGTCAATTCTTTATCTAACCGGTCAATTTCATGACGGCATTCTGTTAATTCCATACGTTTCTCCTTTACCTTATCCTCCACGAGGTTAGTTCGTATGTTCTTATTATACGACACCTGCGAACACTTTAGAAGATATAAGCAGTACGAAAAAATATCTATTCTTATGGCTATCTTCTTTTTGTATAGCAAATACAATATGTATTCATTGTAAACACCCGAAACATTCTGTATAATGTACAGGTGAGTTTATTTCACTATTCATTTTTATATCCTATATTTGAAGGTTGTGATTACATGCAAGAAGAAAAAAAACAACAAGGACTGCGCCGCAGCCTGAAAGCGCGCCATATGAATATGATCGCCATTGGCGGTGCTATCGGTACGGGACTCTTTGTCGCCGGCGGCGAAACGGTCAGCAGCGCCGGGCCGGGCGGTGCCCTTGTTGCGTATGCCCTCATTGGCATTATGGTGTATTTTCTGATGACCGGCTTGGGGGAAATGGCTGCCTATCTACCGGTCAGCGGTTCATTTGAAACCTATGCCAACCGGTATGTCGACAAATCACTCGGTTTTGCCTTAGGATGGAATTATTGGTTTAACTGGGCCATTACCGTTGCAGCAGAATTGGTTGCCGGTGCCCTTATCATGAAATATTGGTTCCCCGATGTACCGGCTGCCGTATGGAGCGGTCTCTTTTTATGTATTTTATTTGTCCTCAATTATTTATCCACTCGTTCCTATGGCGAAAGTGAATTTATCTTTGCCGGCATCAAAGTATTAACCGTGTTCGTATTTTTATTTGCCGGTACATGTTTAATTCTTGGCTTTGGCTCTGAACCCTCTCCGGGATTTGCAAACTGGACAATGGGAGAAGCTCCGTTTGTAGGCGGATTCACGGCGATGCTAGGAATTTTTATGGTAGCCGGCTTTTCCTTCCAAGGGACAGAAATGATCGGGATTGCTGCCGGTGAAAGTGAAAATCCGGAAAAAAATATTCCCCGCGCCGTTCATTCCATTTTTTGGCGTATTTTGATTTTCTATTTAGGCGCTTTTACTATCATTGGCTTTCTCATTCCCTATTCCGATCCGAATCTGCTGAATACAAATATTGAAAATATTTCCATCAGTCCCTTTACGCTTGTATTTGAACGCTTTGGCCTGGCTGCGGCTGCTTCGATTATGAATGCCGTTATCTTAACTGCCGTTCTTTCTGCCGGCAATTCCGGATTGTACGTTTCTACCCGTATGCTCTATGCCATGGCAGAAACTGGGCAGGCTCCGAAATGCTTCTTAAAATTAAATAAGCGAGGCGTTCCTTCCTATGCACTATTTGCCACTGTTGTTTTTGGTTTGGCCGCATTTTTGACCTCTCTGATTGGGGAAGGCAAAGCCTATGACTGGCTTGTAAATATCAGCGGCATGGCTGGATTTATTACTTGGATTGGCATTGCTATTTGCCATTATCGTTTCCGCCGTGCTTATATTGCACAAGGCAACGATGTATCCGCTTTGCCGTATAAAGCCACACTGTTTCCGTTTGGACCGTTGCTAGCTTTAATTATGTGCATTATCGTAACAGCCGGTCAAAATTATTCTGCATTCACAGGTGCTGAAATTGACTGGTACGGAGCCAGTGTCGCTTATATTGGCATTCCTGTTTTCTTCTCCGTCTATTTGTATCATAAAGTAAAACATCATACACACATCATACCGTTAAAAGAAGTCAATTTAACGCGTCACAAATAACGTCTATATCGTAATTCAACAAACAATACCCCGGCATATGCAAGATGACGTCACCTGGTATATGCCGGGGTATATTTGTCTATATTGCCTAGGGCAATTGCTTACCCCTTTCCAATCGCTTCTGTTTTTGTTTTACCGATAGCCCCGTCCATTTTTTCTGGCATTCTTTACTACAAAATACGCGACGCCGGTCCATGGGATCGCTGACTTCTACTTTTTTACCGCATAATCGGCAGAAAAATTCACGATGTACTGCCTGGGCCTTTACTTTCTTGGAATGTTTCCAATATAATTTTTCACAATGCTGAGAACAAAACTTCATTCTGCCATCTGATGGATCCGTAACTCGTACGAGTTGACCACATTTTAAACAATGAAATTCCCGAATAACCGGTGCATGGGGAGAGGATTGCGGTCGTATGTCATTGGCACCATGCCGATTCGCAAATCGCTGACATTCATAACAACAATATTTTTGTCGGGACCGTTTAGGCGTAAATTCGGTTCCACAAATAGGACATTTCATCTATTGTTCCCACCCCTTTACCAAATTATAGTATTTGCTTTTTCATTGTAATACAAAATGTAATCGAAAATCAATCGGTTCCCATGAAAAAATATATGATGTACATATACTATAACTGACTGCATAATACAACAATACCCTCTGCCTAGGTAAAGCAACCACATAGACAAAGGGTATTTTATTAGTACGAAAAACGATTCACATTTACAATTTCAAAACGATATAACGCACTATTTCACGCTCGGATGATCTAACGAGTCAGGATATCCGTGACGGGCAAAATCAGCAGCTGCCGTAAACAGAATATCTGTGGACGAATTCAATGCCGTTTCCGTAGAATCCTGCAATACGCCAATAATAAAGCCAACACCGACAACCTGCATCGCTAAATCATTGGAAATACCAAATAAGCTGCAAGCCATCGGAATTAAAAGCAACGAACCTCCGGCTACGCCAGATGCACCACAAGCACCTACAGCGGCTAATACACTAAGCAGTAATGCCGTCGGAAAATCAACATAAATTCCCAACGTATGTACCGCTGCTAAGGTCATAATAGAAATAGTAATTGCCGCTCCGGCCATATTAATCGTCGACCCAAGCGGAATCGTAATCGTATACGTATCCGGGTTGACCCCCATTTGTTTTGCCAGCGCCATATTGACAGGAATATTTGCTGCTGAGCTACGCGTAAAGAATGCTGTCATACCCGATGTTTTGATACATTTCCATACCAGCGGATAGGGATTACGTTTTATCTTACCATATACAATAATCGGATTAATGACAAAGGCAAACAAAAGCATCGTCCCCAACAACAGTACCAATAGTTTCGCATAGCCCAGTAACGCTCCAATACCGTTAGAAGAAATGGAATCAGCAACGAGGCCCATAATCCCAAATGGAGCAAATCGAATAATCCACTGTACACATTGCGTAACCGCATTGGCGCAATCATCAACGACTTTTTTAGATGCATCTGATACACGGCGTAAGGCAATGCCAAATAAGCAAGCCCAGCCCAAAATACCAATATAGTTACCTGTCATCAATGCATGTACTGGGTTATCAACAATATTTTTTAATAATGTAATCAGTACTTGCGCAATACCTTCCGGTGCTTCTTTAGCAGCTCCGGCTACATCCAGCTGCAGCGTAAGCGGGAAAATAAAGCTAACAATAACAGCAAACAACGCCGCTAAAAAGGTTCCAACTAAATATAAAATAATGACTGATTTAATATTGGAATCATGGCCTTCTTGTTTACGGCTCAGTGCAGAGGAAACTAACACAAAAACCAAAACCGGTGCTATCCCTTTCAATGCCCCTACAAATAAAATACCTAATAGCGATAATTCTTTTCCGGCAGCCGGGAATGCCATCGCCACAGCAATCCCGATAATAAGTCCAACAATAATTTGCTGAATCAAGCTAATCTTGTTGAACGCATGCCATATTGCTTTCATTCTTGTACCCCCCTCTAAATAAACAAGTGTACATATATACTGTACACTCGTTTATTTTACTATTTATTTGTATTTTTTTCAAGGTTATTCCCTATTTTCTTATATATATGTAGAAATAGGTGCGATTCTTCTAAATTATGAAAGCTCTTCTTTTTTCGCTTTTTCTTTATATAAACTAGCTGCACCCACTGTAATAACAATAATAATGTCGCCTACGATTTCCCCCCATATCGGTATGGCTCCTAACAATTTGAACAAGGGCTGTGCAGAAAACGCTAATCATAATAAACACAAACAACACATGCATCGATCGTAATCGTTCCGGAAAAAATAACGGTTCATGAAAAATCCCGTCTTGGCCAAGCCAAGGCGGGATTTCATTACAAAACATATATGTTATTATCTGCCATTTAAGATTTAAGAACGGCAGCACAACGAGCGCACAACGTTGGATGTTCCGGATCAGAACCAACGGTTTCGCTGTGAATCCAGCAACGTTCGCATTTTTCATAAGCCGACGGTGCAACAACCACTTTCATATCCGTATGGTCTTCGCCAGCAACGGCTTCAGCCGGTGCATCACCTTGTACCAATGTTACTTCACTGACAATCAGCAGCGTTGCCAATTTATCCTGCCACTGGCTGAGGAAGTCATAATCTTCACCGGATGCATAAATCGTAACAGCTGCGTCAAGAGCATGACCAATTTTCTTATCTTTACGAGCACCTTCCAATACACGCGTTAAATCACGGCGATAGGAAAGGAATGTATTCCAACGAGCTTCTAAATCCGCATCGATGTATTCTTTATGTGCTTTTGGCCAATCTGTTAGCAATACGCTTTCTTCTTTTCCTTCTACAGCCGGCATATTCTGCCAAACTTCTTCTGCCGTAAAGGACAGTACTGGAGAAATAATTTTAACCAACGTATCGAGAATTTGATACATGGCAGTCTGTGCGCTGCGACGTTCCAAAGAATCTTGTTTTTCTGTGTATAAACGGTCTTTAATAACGTCTAAATACATCGCACTTAAATCAACCGTGCAGAAGTTATGAATTGCATGATACATAACATGGAACTGATAGTTTTCATAGGCATCCGTAACAGCTTCATATACTTGTTCCAAACGGAGCAATGCCCATTTATCAAGTTCTGTCATCTGTTCATAGGAAACAGCATCTTTGGCCGGATCAAAATCATCCAAGTTGCCCAGCAAATAACGGAAAGTATTGCGAATCTTACGGTATACATCGGAAAGCTGTTTCAAAATCTTCGGAGACAAGCGAATATCGCCTTGATAATCGGCGGAAGATACCCAAAGACGCATGACATCAGCACCGTACTTTTCAATGACTTCCTGCGGAGCTACCGTATTGCCAACGGATTTACTCATCTTGCGGCCTTCGCCATCGACAGTAAAGCCATGGGTTAAAACGGATTTATACGGCGCATAGCCATTGATAGCAACAGAGGTAAGCAAAGACGAGTTGAACCAACCGCGATGCTGGTCAGAACCTTCTAAGTACATTTCGCATGGATAATCTAATTCCGGATCGTGTTTCAAAACGCCTTGGTGCGTGCAGCCACTGTCAAACCATACGTCCATGATGTCACTTTCTTTTTTAAAGTGCGTACCGCCGCATTCCGGGCAGGTAAATCCTTCCGGCAGCAGTTCTTTTTCATCATGTGCCCACCATGCATCAGAACCTTCTTTCGCAAAAAGTTTCTGCAAATGAGCAATCGTTTCATCGTTAATGATATGTTTGCCGCAATCTTGGCAATAGAAAATAGGAATTGGTACACCCCATACACGCTGACGGGAAATGCACCAGTCACCACGATCGCGAATCATATTGTAAATACGGTCATGACCCCAAGATGGAATCCATTTAACTTTATCAATGGCATCCAATGCTTTTTGGCGATACCCATCAACCGAAGAGAACCACTGTTCCGTAGCCCGATAAATAATCGGATTCTTGCAGCGCCAGCAATGGGGATATTGATGACGGAATGTGCTCTTGGCAAATAATGCACCAATCGATGCCAACTGTTTGATAACCGGTACATTGGAATCAAACACAAACTGACCTTCATAGCCGGGAACTTTATCTGTATATCTACCGGATGGATCGACTGTGCCGATCGGTTTGACACCCCAAGATGCATATTTCATGCAAACTTCAAAGTCATCTTGGCCATGGTCAGGAGCCGTATGGACAAGACCTGTACCAGCTTCCAACGTAACGTGATCGCCAAGAAGAACCGGTACTTTGCGGTCATAGAACGGATGCTGGAACACAAGGCCTTCCAGTTGTTTACCCATCATAACATCCGGCAGTACTTCATAATCGTCTACTTTGCCAGCTTTCATAGTTGGTTCAACCAACTCTTTAGCCATGAGCAAATATTCATCGCCGACTTTAACCCAAACATATTCAAAGTTTTCATTGGCACTGATTGCCAAGTTACAAGGAATAGTCCAAGGCGTTGTCGTCCAAATCAATGCAAATACTTTATCGGGATCGGCATTTTTCGGCATATGGCAGTTTAAGTCAACGGCTTTAAATTTAACATAAATAGAGAAGGATTTATCATCCTTATATTCGATTTCAGCTTCAGCCAAAGCCGTTTCGCAATAGGGGCACCAATAAACGGTTTTCAATCCTTTATAAATATACCCTTTTTTGGCCATTTCACCAAATACGCCAATCTGAGCTACTTCAATATGCTTTTGCAGCGTCAGGTATGGATGATCCCAGTCACCAAGTACGCCAAAACGAACAAAATCTTTTTTCTGTTCTTCTACACGAGCCAAGGCATAGTCGCGGCATTTTGCACGTAAATCGAGCGGTGCCATTTCATGACGATTTAAACCGGTATCTTTAATAACGGCATGTTCAATCGGCAAGCCATGGGTATCCCAGCCAGGAATGTATTTCGTATAATATCCCTGCTGTGTTTTATATTTCAAAATAATATCTTTTAATACTTTATTTAAAGCATGTCCAATATGGAGTTTGCCATTGGCATACGGAGGGCCGTCGTGCAAAATAAATTTTGGCGAACCATCCCGTTTTTGCAATCTTTTTTCATAAATTTTGTGTTCCTGCCAGAATTTCAAAAAATCTGGTTCCCGTTTTGGCAAATTGCCACGCATTGGGAAATCGGTTTTAGGCAAATGTAATGTCTTACCGTAATCCATGGTATTTCCTCCTCCAAGATGTAAAAAAATAACGTCTTCATCCCAAAGGGACGAAGACGTATAAATCACCGCGGTACCACCCTATTGACTGCTACTACAGCCACTTTGACGCAAATAACGATGCGACCCGTCAGCTGGTTCACAGCTGCTGCTCCCAAGTGATCTACTCATATACCTCTTTAGCAGGCTCACACTCTCCCTGCTTCGCTGAAAAGATTTGCGATACAAGACGTCTTGTTCATTGCATGTATTAGTATCTATACAATTCTTTGTACATAGACGTATTTTACTGGCTTACGTCGTATTTGTCAAGATGTTTTTAGGAATCCCGACCTTTACTTTCTTTTATAAAACGCACTCAACGCAGCCGCGATTGGTACCGTAAAAATAACACCAAAACTAGCAGAAAATCCTTTCATAATTTCAATCCCAATCGCATTGGAATTGATTAATTGTAAATACGGTAAATCATAGACATAATCTAGTACCCAAACGCCTAAAGAACCGCCAAAGAATGCTAAAATAAGCGTTGTAGACATCGTTCCCATGACATCACGACCGACATTCATCCCTGCCTGAAACAATGCTTTTCGCGAAATATACGGATTATGCTTTACAATTTCAGCACAAGCTGACGTGACATCCATGGCAATATCCATCACAGCACCTAAGCTAGCAAATAAAATGCCGGCAAATAAGATTTGTCCCACATCAATCATCGTATTTTGTGCAACAAACATCAGGTTTTCAATATTGGATACATTATATCCGGACAGATTCACGGCATGTCCAAAAATAATGGCAGCCGCTCCCGATATCAAAAGGCCTCCAAGAGTTGCCAAAAAAGCAATTCCACTCTTTCGCGTCCAACCATTCAACAAATACATGGATACCCCCAATACGATGGCTGACGTAATCATAGCCGCTATAATCGGCCATATGCCTCGCAATATCATCGGGAAAAACAGAAACACAAAACAAATAAAGGTAAATAATAAAGAAACTGCGGATTTGACACCTTTTTTTCCGCCAACAATGCACAACAGTATCAAAAATACAGCAATATACAAATAAATCGGCAAGGAACGATCCACATTATATACCGTCTGCAAATCTAATTGTCCAATCGTACTGGAAATAACAATGACCTGCATGCCCGGCTGACAAACTGTACCAAAGAGAAGACCGTTCGGACAATTTGCCTGAACGGTTTCTCCTGCATGGGGGCCGCTTTCCATTTGCAAGGATACAATCTGATCTCCTACACGGCTGCCATCTTCTTGTATATTGTCTTGTATGATTTCTACGACTTGTGCTTTTTCAAACGTTCTGCCATCGGAATTCACCATTTGCGGTTTGGCAATTTGATTGTACTGCCATAAAAATATCCCGCCTACCACGATAATGACGACCGTAATAAGAACGCGTACCCATTTCGTATGTATCATAAAGAATATCTAGTTACTCCTTAGTCTTTGACGATGCTGTATGTGCTGTCAATCGGCGTACCTGTTTCCACATCATATGTTTCTACGGAGAAGGTGTCTTTGGTAATGTGAATCACAGAATACGTTGGCCGCCATGTCTGACTGCGAGCAGCAATATAATCCTGCTGTTGTGGGATTAAGTTATAGAATTTAGAACCCGTTGCCGAGTTGGAAGACATGTAAAATACGCCTTTTGGATTATGAAGAACACCTTGTTTCATATCCGCAATGGTATAACACAAGTTTTGTGATTCATAATTATCTTTGAATGCTGCATTCTTCAAGGCTTTATTTAATAAGCTGTGTGTTTGACCTGTCTGTCCTTTTACTTTCATGTCGTCAAACGTAGCATGCTGTTTACCATCACTGCTCAATTGATACGTACGAGCATAGGTGTGATCATGGCCTTGCAAGACAACATCAATCTTGTTGGCATCATAAATTGGTGTAAGCTGTGTACGGAGTAAAATACCATCAGAATCAGAATGATCCAAGCCACTGCCATAAATATCTTGATGCATTACAACGATACGCCATTTCGTATCTGGATGTGCTTTAACAGCTTTTTCAATTAATGCTTTATGATCGGCTGCGTTGTAGTTGTTGGCATTGATGACGATAAAGAGGGCATTGCCATACGTATAATAATACCCGTGACCGGCTTTTGTCGGATTTGTTTCTTCCGTAAACGGATTCGGTACATTGAAATGATTCTGATAGCCACTTGTCAAACAATCATGATTGCCGATACTTGTAGCTTCTGGAAGGCTACGCAATGCGGCAGCTGATAAATAACCGGCATACTGATATTCCTGCAATTGGATTTTTTCCGGGCTCTGATTTTCTGCCGGTTCATTAATCTGATCCCCTGGGGATACGAGGAAGTTGATTTCTGGATGCTGTGAAAGAGCCGTATTCAATGTTTTATTCCAGTTGTATGAGTCATTACGAGCTGCTAATTCACCGGTTTGTTTCGAAGTGCTGTCAGACGGGGTCTGTCCTGCTGATGCACCAATCTGCGGGTCGCCGACGTACATAAACGTAAAGTCATCTGGATTGCCTGTTTTAATAGATTGTGCATCTTTCCAATCACCGTTGACTTTGACTTGATACCAGTAGGTCGTTTCTGGTTTTAAGTCTTTTACAGTTACCTTGTTAGAATAGTACTGTGTACCACTAATAACCGTTCCTTCTGTATTCGTACCCTTAAAGGTTTTGGCATGTTTCATGTCTTTATTATCAGCAATACGAACTTCGGCTGCTTTGGCTTTTGTTTTGGAATACCAGCCAAAATTCATTTGCGAAGCATCTGCGCCAGGAGCAATCGAAACTTGTTCATATTGGGTCTTGGTCTGATCCCAATTATCTTTCCATTGCTGCCAATCTGTACTATCTGAAACAGATGTTTTCGTTGTTACTTTAGGCGTAAGAGACGCATCATTCCAATGTTCAGTAGCAGCAAATACACCGAAAGAAGCCATACATAATACTGCCGCAGCACTAAGAGCGGCCAGTTTTTTATGCTTATACACACGAAAGGGACACATAGTTATAACATCTCCTCTAGAAAAAATATTGATTACAAAACAAACTGTACGCCTGCTATGTAATCAACATTTATAAAAGATGTCAAATTTAGGTAAATATTGAAAACAATCAGATTATTCATTAATAACCTGATATTTCACTCTGTCACAACCTTTCATTCACTTTCTATGCAATATTATCCAGATACAGCTGCTGCCAGCAAACGCAAGGCTACTAAGGCCATGCAAATATCTTTGATATCGGTCAGATAATTTTGCGGTTTGAAAATTTGCGCGTACCGATACATAACTGAAAAAGCCACATCATGATTGTAAAATCGCTGTATATAACGCAGTATAAACTGTCCCTGAAAAATAAGGTAGCAAACATAAATCCCCATAATAATATGCAACGCAAATGCTTCCTTTCGTACAGATGCAACGGTCTGCTGCGCACATATCATCCCCACAATATCGATGCATTCAAAAAAAACAAATATGAGGACAAACACAAGGCAAATCGTTCGCGTAGAAAATAGTGAAAATGAATCAATCTGCTCCACTTCTTCTCGCCGTCTTTTTTCTTCTTCCTGTTCTACATCTTCATCGTCGTCATCTGCTTCTACTCCGTTATCACGCCACACAGCATAAATGGCTTCTTTAATTCGCGGAACCCATCGTTTTTGTAAGGTATACAAATACCATAAAAGCCATACTAATGCAAACACTGCTGTTGTATTTATATGAATCATCATCGTTATTTCACCATTTCTATCTGTTATTTTACGCTATATAGCATGACTCGTCTATTCGTCCATACCATTAATATAATGCGTAATTAAAGCCTGCGTACCTAATTCTTTGTTATGGACATCCTGTTTTACCAATGCCTCATAATTTTTTAAGACCTGTTGTAATACCTGTAAGTGCAGATGTGATTGCACTGCTTCTTCTTGGGCAATCTTCATATCTTTCATAAAGTGTTTCATATAAAACCCAGGCGCATAATTATGCTGAATAATTTTTTCTCCAAACGCATTCAACTGGGCACTTCCTGCCGCACCGGTCGCTACGGACTGGAACAACACTTCCAAATCCAAGCCTTTGGTTTTCGCATACGCAAAGGCTTCACACACACCGGACAAGGCCCCGGCAATCATAATTTGATTGGCCATTTTAGCATGCTGGCCGTTTCCTGCTTTCCCTTGATAGTTAATATTCGTTCCCATTGCGTGAAACAGCGGTAAACAAGCCGTAAAATCAGCTTTATCACCGCCAACCAATATAGATAGCGTACCTTGAATAGCCCCTGTTTCACCGCCTGTAACGGGCGCATCCAATACATGGAAGCCGGCTTTCGTACCCATATCGTATAATTGCTTAGCCAACGTCGGACTCGTCGTAGTCATATCAATGAAATATGTTCCCGGCGCAGCACTGTCTAAAATATTTCCCTTTTTCAGATAAACTTCCTCTACATCCGGTGGAAATCCAACCATCGTAATAACAGCGTCGCATTCCTTCACGCATGCCGCAATTGATTCATAAAATACTGCGCCGTCTGCTATGACATCGGCAACTTTTTCTTTTGTACGTGCATAAATATGTAGGGAAAAGCCAGCTTTCATCAAATTCCGTACCATAGGTTTTCCCATGATGCCTACACCAATAAATCCAATTGTTTTCATACCGTTTACCTCCTGTACACAGTGTATGTAATTGGTCTTATTGTATCATACTTTATGCCTATGCCATAGCGCTTTTTTTATGAAACAACAGCTTGACAAACACACTGTATTCTTGTATACTAAATAAGTCGCACGAAGGTAATCATGGGCGGTTAGCTCAGTTGGTTAGAGTATCTCGTTGACATCGAGGGGGTCGATGGTTCGAATCCATTATCGCCCACCAGTTTGATATTTTCGTGTAAAGGACGTCACTGCGTAGTGGCGTCCTTTTTTTATTTGCTATTGCTGACGATAAGATATTCCAATTCTTTTTCTGTCAATATTCCTTCTTGACGACTTTTTATGGTTCCTCCTGTGGCAATAATCATAGACAACGGCACTTCATACACGTTATAATCGCTTGCCATAGTCATTGCTGCCGTATAAAACGGCATTGTATATGTACTTTGATGATAAAATTGCTGGGCATCTTTTTTGGTACTTCCTAGAGACACAATGACAAAATATACCTGTTTTCCATATTTCTTATACAATGATTCAATAATGGGAAGCTGTTTTTTACTTTCATCACTCCAGGGCATCCAAAAAAACACATATACCGGCTTTTTATTATATAAATCTTGCATCTGTACGTTTTGCCCATCTATCGTTTCCATCTCAGCATCCGGAGCTAATACTTCTGTTTCTACCTGTGATATGCGTTCAGCTTGTTTGATCTCTTCCGAACTAAACGCATTTTCATCTTTTCCTGTCCAAAACCAAATCATCAACAAGCAAAGCGTGCCTGCCAGTACTGCCAATATTCTATTTTTCACTCTATTATTTTCATGATGTTTCATCAAAAATTCTCCTGTTGATTCAAATCATTTCAACGACAACAATCACTTCAAACGCTTGCAGTATAAAATAAAAGTCGCACAAACATAATGTTCATGCGACTTTTTGATTGCATAGATTTTGACGAAAATATACGATATATTAACGTTTTGAGAACTGGGAAGCTTTGCGGGCTTTTTTCAAGCCGTACTTTCTACGTTCTTTTTCACGCGGGTCACGAGTTAAGAGACCTGCTTTTTTCAAGGACTGACGGAAATCTGCATCGACTTCCAATAATGCACGGCTGATGCCGTGACGGATTGCGCCAGCCTGGCCGGACGGTCCGCCGCCTTTTACGTCAGCGATTACATCATACTGTTCAGCTACGCCTGTCAATACGAGCGGCTGTTTGATGATTAATTCGAGCGTTTTACGGCCGAAATATTCAGTCAATTCTTTTTTATTTACTGTAATTTTGCCCTGACCCGGAACCAGACGAACTCTGGCAACGGATGTCTTTCTACGGCCAGTGCCGTAGTACTGTGCTACTGCCATGAAATCTTCCTCCCGGTATGATTAACGAATATCTAATTTTAATTCTTCAGGTTTCTGCGCTTGATGCGGATGTTCGGCACCTGCATAAACACTGAGTTTACGGTACATCTGTTCACCTAATTTATTTTTCGGCAACATACCGCGAACTGCCATTTCCACAACACGTTCTGGACGTGTTTCAAGCATATGACCAGCTTGGGTAAATTTAGCACCACCGGGATAACCGGAATGACGGAAATATGTTTTCTGGATTAATTTTTTACCAGTTAATTTAACTTTTGCTGCGTTGACTACGATAACATAGTCGCCTGTATCTACATGCGGGGTAAATGTTGGTTTATGTTTTCCCCGAAGAACTTTGGCTACTTCGGCAGCAAGACGGCCTAATGTCTGGCCTTCAGCATCAACAACAAACCATTTACGTTCGATGTTGCCTGCATTAGCCATAAATGTGGTTTTCATGCTGTATAATTCCTCCCTGATACGACTAACTAACCAAGCTTTCGTTTCTTTTTCTCCGGGGCTAAGTGGAGTCCAAGTAAAAAGCTTACTTATTTATTTTACAGATATACGTCAACCTTGTCAAGCATTTTTCTACTATTTTTTATATTTGCGTATGCGCACATTTTCCAATATATTTGAAGGAGTATAATATCTATTATTTCACAAAATTATATAAATGACATGAGTTCTATCTTTCTTTTTTCATTGTAACTATGATTTTACATAGTTACAATTATTTTTTATATAATATATACTTTATTTATTATTCCTTTTACTTTATAATTAGAACGTTTAACTCATGTTTTATTTTAAATTTTTTAAAATTCCTTCAAAAAAAGATTTGACAAACGCCAAAATTAATGGTAGACTTACGTCAACAACTTGATAGTGTTGCAATGAAGAGAAGAGTACACAGAAGGAATTGTCCCAGAGAGTTCCCATTTGGTGAAAGGGAATACAACGAGATTTGTGGAAGATGGACTCCGAGCAGATTGGTCGAACAGTTAGACCGTCCGGGTGCGCCCGTTATAGTGCTATGGTATTCAAGGCAATTGCCTGCGTACCTGAAGAGGCTTAATTCGTGAGGATTAAGTGAAATTGGGTGGTATTCACGGTGCTTCCGTCCCTTACATAGGGATGGAAGTTTTTTTATTACAACTACTTTCAAGTCAATTATCTTACTTATAATTCTATATTATACATTAGGGGGAATTCATAATGAGCACAAACAAAAACTACAAATTTGAAACATTACAGCAGCATGCAGGTCAAGTTCCTGATCCGGCAACAGGCGCACGCGCCGTTCCTATTTACCAAACAACATCGTATGTCTTCAAAGATACACAACAGGCTGAAGATCGCTTTGCCTTAAAAGATCCGGGATATATTTACAGCCGTTTGACGAACCCGACACAAGATGTATTGGAAAAACGTATTGCTGCATTAGAAGGCGGCACAGCAGGCCTGGCTACAGCCAGCGGCGCAGCTGCTATTGCATATTCTATCCTCAACATTGCCGGTGCTGGTGATGAAATCATCGCAGCTCCTACCTTATACGGCGGCACAGTTGAATTATTCTCCGAAACATTTAAACATCTCGGCATTACAACGCATTTTGCCGATCCTGACGACCCGTCTTCCTTCGAAAAATTCATCAACGAAAAAACAAAAGCCGTATATTTGGAAAGCCTCGGCAACCCAGCCATCAATATTCCTGATTTTGAAGCTATCGCAGCTATTGCACACAAAAACGGTTTGCCTGTTATTGTCGACAATACCTTTGCTACACCGTTCTTATTCCGTCCGCTCGAACACGGTGCTGACGTTGTTGTTCATTCCGCTACCAAATTCATCGGCGGCCATGC
>CALBLM010000222.1 GCA_937895695.1 uncultured Megasphaera sp. | reverse complement strand
CTGTTTTATTCTGCGACCACGGAGCCGCAATATCCGCTGTTCCGTCAAACGCTACGCCGTTAATTTTCCGAGCTGTCTGTAGCTTAGTAGCTGATACCGCATTATCACTTTTGCCAAGTTTACCATCCAATGCAGTCTTTACTCCTCCGCTTGTTACTGGGTTTGTGCTGCCTGCTGTGGGTGCGGTGTCGAACGTAAGCGCAACATCAGCTTTATCATATGCAAGCGTATTATACGCCGTGCTACCGTCGCCCGTTTTGCTTTTGTGTGTGTCGCTTTCGGTCGCTTTTTCGCCAGCTGCCAAAATCGGATTTTTGGCTTTAAAATTGGCTGCCGTATCATACCGTATTTTTACGACCGCCTTAATCGTTTTTTGAGTTGCCATATCGTGCTCCTATTTTTTACGCTTTACCGCCGTCGATTACGAGTGTATCTCCGTCCGGGACAAACATTTTAGTAGTAGACAGCTGGTTACCGCTTGCAATCATCGAGTCAGTAATAACGCCGCTTTTAATCGTGGCATTACCAATCGTGCCGCCAAGCTGACCACCTAAATTAGTGTTTGACAAATCTGTTTTGTTAACTTTTTCATTGAGTCCAGCTACTGTTGCAATTTCTTTTCCTGCGTCGCTTGTCGCGTCGGTACCTTCGCCATAATAGATTTTTCCTTCCTTGCCGTGCAACTGTGCAGTAGTATGTCCGCCGAACTGGATGCCAGATTCACCGCCAAGAATATGAATATTTGATATGTCTAAGGTATCACCAATTTTAGGTTGATACTGCGACAAGTCAATGCCATCTAACTTTGCTTTATCTGCAGCACTCATGAGCCCGTCAGCGCTTGTTGTTGCCGCACTATATACTGTCGTACCAATTAAAATCCATGCGGGGTGTTTTGTCGGTTCTGTCGGCGTTGTCCCTGTGTCACCTTGAGCGGCACCATCTTTTCCTTGGGCTTCCTGCGCTGTTGGATACACAACTTTAGTTCCATCTTCTGCTGTCGTATTATCAGCATCAAAACGATAAATTGCATTTGTATCATCAATCGATACTGTCCATCCTTCCTTCGGGTTTTGCAAAGCCTTTAATGCATCAAGATTAGCTACAGACGGTCTCCAATCCAGCGAATTGATTGCGTCAGACAACTGCTGAGCAGTAGCAAAATACGATGCATCATGGCCATCGAGTTGTTTTGCGTTTTTAGCTACGCCATTATCAAAATATCCAACAACCGCGTTCAATGCAGGTTTAATGTTTGCATCGGGAACTACTCCGGATAATTTCGTGGCATCTAACGACGTTACAACAAGATTGACATTGCTAGTACCATCAAAAGACACTGCCTGTGCCGTAGCACCACCGGAAATAGAAAAGTTGCGTACTGCTGCCAGTTGTCCAACTTTAAAAGTCGGCAAGTCATTGTATGCTGTTTTACCATCGCCGATTTTTAAAACGCCAGTATCCAGCTCATACGCCGGTTCTGAGCTTAAAAGCACCGGATTACTTGCTTTAAATGTTTCTGCTTTGTCATTGCGGAATACCAATCTTGCTTTTAATGTTTTTGTTGTTGCCATAATAAATTACCTCTTCTTCTTTTTTTATATTTCGTCGGTAGCATTGCCACCGTCGATAACTTGGATATTAGTAAAATCCCTGCCGACGCAGTAATATTTTAAATTATCCGCGTCCCATCGGTATGTCGCATCGTCGCTTGTGTCTACATACAGTACATGCGGCTCGCCGACCGTCGGAAAATCATAGTAAGAGCCGTATTGCTCAACGGATATTTTTAGGCTCTCAAGCCATTCTGATTCCGTTCCTGTAAATCCGTTTTTAACGGCTACATCATACGCACTAAGTCCGCGAGCACCCTGCCGGATAAGCCCTACTTGCGCACAGATGCCGCCTTGGTTAGCCATCATCTTGTATCACATCCTTCCGTGTGACATCGGGAAGTACTGTAAAACGGTACGGCCCCATAGTTGCAACTTGGTCACGCGAGCGCAACTCTATATCATAGATGTATTTCCCTGGCGGGATATTTTCAGTGTCTTCAGCATAAAAAATAAAAAGCCCGTCATCATCAACGGTTTTCTGCAGTAGATACGTTTTGTCGCTTGCCTTCTTTTTGACAGACAGTACCGCCGTAACGGGATATACGTCCGTATCTTCCGGGATGCCACACTCGCACAGCGAGAAATTAAAAATGCCGGTGTCGCCGCGTGTCATAATTATGTCATAATCGTAAATTCTAAACATATACAGCACCACCTTATTCTACAACGTCAAATGTAATCATTTGCTGTTCATCAAGGATTTTATTCAACTGATTATATGTGTCAGTAGCAAGCTTGCTTGCATTATTTGCAGTTGCTAACGCCTGTGCAGAATCAAGCCTTGATTTTGCTACATCATTAACCGCGCTTGCCGCCTTTGCATCTGCACTGTTTGCTGTCGCTGCTGCACTGTTTGCTTTATCCACAGCACTATTTGCGGTTTTTACTGCATTATCCGCTGCGGTTTTTGCGCTGTTTGCTGTCGCTGTAGCATCATCAGCTTTTTTAACTGCATTATCCGCAGTGCTTTGTACATTTTTTGCTTCCGCTTGTGCGAGGTTTGCTGTTTTTTGTGCATCTCTTGATACCGACAACGCATTATTAGCTATATCAAGTATGTTTTGCATGTTTGCCTTGGCTTCATATGCTGCGTTTCCGATGTCGTTTATCGCGTCTTCCGTCTGCTGCTCAAATTGCCTTCCGGATAAACGCCCTTCAATCGGCACATATTGAAATTGATACGCTTTTGTCTTATCAACCATATCATCACCCCATTAAGACAGCACCAACAAAACACTTGTTGATGCTACGCCAAGATTGCCGCTTGACTGCGTTGTTATTGATATTGTTGTGCCTTTAGCAATATTAACGTTAAAATCTGATGCGGCAGATTTAGTTGGTTCATAGCCCCAGTAATGGCCTCTGCTTCCGGACTTAGTAACGCTTGCGGACATCGTTATATTGCCAACATTTTGTATTTGTACAATATTTGTTCCTGCACATCCGCCATCTGGAGCTTTAACAAAATTGGTATTCGCTATGCACGATATTTTTTTTACATTTAGCGAGGCAACAAAGCTTGCAGAGCCGCCGGCAGATAAATTGACGGAAAATGAAGACGCGCTGGAAAGACTTGCAATCGCAGCGTTTACTTTTTCCTGCATTTGCTTGATTAAATCATCCAACGTACTTTTTTGATAAATATTGAGATATTCAGGAAGCGATTTCCAATACTCTTTCTCGCTCTCCGGATTTTTCACACCGTTCTTAGATGATGCTCCGTTTTCCTTGACACAAAACCAAAGCATATCATCAAGCCACACCATGGCAGGCGGTGTATATGAATTACTTGCAGAATAGCGGAATATACCTCCTGATTGCTGATAAAACGCAAACGTGGAAAGCCAGTTTAAAATAGCATTAAAATCTTTACGCTGCGGCGGAAGCCCACCTTCTTCCAATGTCATTTCCGTTTGAATCGGGAATCCTTCCTTTAGCGATGCCCTTCCGATTTCGTCTGTCGCTACATTCGGAATAGTGTTTCTTGCTCCTTGATTTGCAAACGGCTGCTCCATAAAATCCGGCTGCATTGGTATCATATATTATCAACTCCATTTCTTTAGGTTTCTAAATACGAGCCGTCCCAAAAATGGCCTTGATTAAACGGCTGCAGGTTGCTTCCTAAAAATCCAAATGTTTCGCGCTGATTGACTGCGACCAAAATCCAGCCGACGCCCGCACCAAGGCAAAGCGTGCCGCCAAGCTGGAACAATGCTAAATCCATATCAGACAGTTTATTGTTAATTACCCATCTAACGTGCATGGGATATGAATTATAATATGTCCCGTCATCCCGTTTCTGTTCGTGTATAATCGTCAAAACCATAGGCGTATCCGTAGAGCCGTTAAATAATACATCCATCATTTTATTAATGTTGTATCCGGATGAATCGGCAATGTTTGCCAACGCTCTATATAAAATGATTCGTCGGTATTGCTCATCGTTCAGCGTAAACCGCTGCTTTTTTCCACGATAGCTCATTTCTACGGTGCGGCTAATATTGACAATATTGCCGAGAACGTCAAGCCCTTTCCCGTTTGCCGTGTCGATATTCATAATATTTTTATAAAAAACGCCAATATCGCCGTCTGCCATAATGGTTTGTCTAAAAATGTCTAGTATATCACATATATGCGGACTGTTTGCGTACTGCGAGATGATATATTCCCGTGACTCTTCCCGGATGTCATCGCACGCTCGCACATCTTCGCTACTATAAAAATCCATGATCTATGTTCCTTCCTGCACGACAACAATATTATCATCAGACAAGGACGGGATTTGATTTAGCGGCACACTGATGGAATCCTGCCATTTTTGCGAACTGTTCGAATACGGATAAGAAACTTCTATTTTTATAAGATTCGTTGCTCCAGCTTGAATAATCGCTTTGTAAAAACGGCTTGCATATAATGTATCTCCCATTTTTACACGAACATATTCTTTCCCATCGCCGTTAAAATTATTTTGCACTGCTTTTTTTATGTCGCTAACAATTGTCGTCGGCGTAGAAGAATCCGGCTGAATACGTACACGAATACCAAGCGGCGTAACCGTCGGAACCTCGTAATAATACGCCTGCGGGCTACCGTTCGTCGGATCTTTTAGCTGTACTTTCGTATTGCCGGATGTGCCGCACCCCGCGTCAATCTTTTTATGCATTACCTCGCCAATTTCTTTTGATTCGCCGCCGTATACAGATAGATACACAGAATGCGGCGGGATTTGTACGCCGAGAAGTGTAATTGTTTCGTCCGTTCGGTTTTGTTCAATCCGGCAAGCTACAACGCCGCTCAAATCGCCTATGGTTCCTTCAATGCTTTCTGCAAGTCCATGGCTGTTTTTGGCTACGGATTCACGGCGGCGTGTTTCAAATTCCTGTTGTGATTCTCTATCTCTTCCGGTAACGCCTGCCGTTTCATTATCTACACTGTCCCATCCGGGGATGACTGTCACAATTTTATTTACGGCATGGGCATCTACTTTCACCGTGCCATATTCAGAACATCGGAATACACAATCGACTGTTCCGCCTTTGCCGACAACGCCAACGTTTGTATTGTAAAATTTATTTCCGTTGGCATCCTGCACAATAGCTCCATACGGAATGATAGTATTCAAAAGCCCTTTGCATGTGCATGTCACAAGAGTTGCTTCTGCGACGTGCCGAGACAAAAAATAAAATTTAGCAATGGCATCTTGAAATAGTCCATCAGCTACGGATGGATTGAACATATTGGCAAGATACGCAATTTCATTATCTTTCTGTATAATAAGTGCTGTCTGTCCATCAATAAGCTGCCCAGCTGGTGTTTCCGGTTCGATATTAAGCGGTGTTTTTCCATCCTGTGTTTTAAACGCTTCTTTCCAAAGCCGTGCAACTTCATTCCGTACCGTTACGGCATCAGCTACTACTATCCCTGTTTCCGGGTTAAATGTAACCGCCATTTCATCACCACCTTTTTTTATAATTCAATACGTACCTGCGTGCTATTTTTTGTTGTTATATAAATATTTCCAGTATATGCACGGCTTGCCTTGTCAAAATCTAGCTGTACTTCTGCATCTGTTACTCCTGATACATTCATAGCCGCCTGCCGGATACGTGCATATAATACGCTGCGTGACGGAAATGCAGGATTTCCAAGCTCTACGTCGTAGTGCGGGATACCGCGCGTCTTATTAAAATATGCATCATTTGTAAAAAGGCGTACCGCATTGGCTACATTTTGAGCGATAGCATAATCATCATCATAAACAGCGATGTTGCCCATTTCGTCAAGCATAATATCCCAATTGTCATTTAGTGCCAAGGTTCTAGGCATTACAATACCCCCTTTTTATTTGGGTTTTCCTGTCGTTCCTCCGCTGTCACCGGTGTGTGTGTGGTTCTTTAAGCTAATGCCGTTTGCAACAACATCCCCGTTTACTCTCACATCGCCATTTATTTCAATTCCCCCGGCTGCTTGGATAGTGATTTTCCTATCCTGCGAAATTTCGATAAATACCGACGGGGGCTTATTTAAAAAACCGCCGATGTAAAAACCATCTGCCATGTCATACTTGCGCGCGCTCCTTGGTTGCTGTGGCTCTTTCGTCCCTGCCGTGACATTCGCCGTATCACGCTGACAGAAAACAGCAATACCAATATCTCCAACCTGCGGGTCACAAATAACCGCCGCCATACCGCCTTGCAATCTAAAATACGGCAGATGGTACAATGCCGCTGGTTGTACCGCTTCGCCAAATCCGGATACACCCGTGACAAGCGGAAGCACATCGACATATCCGACAAAACCATAATGGCTGCAATCGTCGGTACGCACGACTTTAACCGGCATTGCCGTGTTAATGTCATTTATTTTTGCTTGCGTGTTGTAGTCAGTAATATTTTTATATGATGCAGTTGTATATATCGTCCGTGTGCTTTTTACGGTTCCATTGCGATTGCTTTCTTCTGTCATTTTTGACCACTCCTAAAACTGGCTTGTTTTAATAATTCCGGTCGGTGTCATTCCCATATCGTAAAAGTTTCCGCCGTGGATAACCATATTTTGGCTAGAACTATTACCAACGTAGCCGCCTGCTCCATCGTAGATAACAACATGGTTGTCTCCGTTGTATACAATAACATCTCCTTTTGCAAGGTTTCCCTCGCTAAACGGAATAAAGTTATCTCCTGCATCTGTTATCATTGCTGGAACGGATACAACGCCGTTTCTGCATTCTTGAGCTAAAAACGGAGAATAGTACGAGCCGATTTTTCCAACTGCTTCTGCACATCCTTCTGTTCCGTTGTCCATTGTAACGCCGTTCCAAGCGGCGAATCCCTGCGCCAGTCCGTCATCAACAGATAAACCGCCGGAACCTGTTGCGGCTGTTCCCTGTTTTTTCGGTTTATTTTTTGGCTCTGTTCCCGGTACGACAGCATCCACGTTGGTTTCCCATATCCCGCTGTTGTCGAAAGCTGATAGTTGGTGCTCTACTTTCGTAACCTGCCATTCTGCCGTTGCCCATGGCAAAATAGATTGCAGGCTTACAATACCGCCGACTTTTATTTTATCGTTAAAAATGCAGGTAAAAGATATGCCGTTGTCAGAAAAAGAAGGGTAGCCAAGCAGACCGCTGTAATTTGCAATCAAAGGAATTTCACCGTCTGTCGGTGCGTTCCATGGCTGCGATGTTATTTTTCCATCATCGATAAGCAAATCAAAATCATACTGATGCGCAAGCGTTTGGCATTTTTTTATCGGGCTTCCCAAAAATACAGCATTTTCCACGGTTCCTTGCACGCCTTTGTTCTCGTACTTATACCCTGCTTCCTCTGCCCATTGCGTGAGCAAGCTTTCTATGGAAGTCGTGCCATTAACCGATAACGGCGGGGCTGCAATGAGCGACGCATAATAACCCGCACTTGCATCAATGGAGAGCGAAAGCGTTGCGGAATCGTCAATCTGTGGTACTGCTTTTGTGATTTCTCCAGCAAATGCCGTTGCAAGAGTCTGATCTCCTTTATTTCCTACATCGATTTGTATGTAGTTGTTATTAACTTCTAACTGCTTAAATGCCAACATGGTTAGCTTCTTCACATTCTCGATGCTCATGTTTTTTACAATCACATGTGCCGTGTTGGGGTCGTCGCCACCTTGCTTTGTAATACCAACCTGCGTTGGGAGCCCTTCGATAACTACTGTATTTTGCGATTCGATTTTTTTCTTTTCTTCTTCTGTCTTGTTCTCAAAGTCCTTATCATTAAACTGTCCCTTACGCATTTGTATTGTAATTCGGATAGTCTTAACAGAGTATAACGGCATTTACATCAGCTCCCATTTTTTAATGCATCAATTTCTTCTTTTGTAAAATACAAAAGTTGGTAGCGGCTTCCAAGTTCCGTATAGTACGGCACGCCATTTTTTCCGGTTTTGTCAAAAAAGAACAATATGCCGGAAAAGTGCGGCGTATTGAAATCTATCAAGCTGACACCTGCTAAAATCATCATCCCCGTTCTGATTGTTTTGCCGTTTACTGTCAAATCAAAATACATATACTCGCCACGCTGGTAAATATGTATTTTACAGTTTTGCGAATCGAGCACGGTTAACAGGCTTTGATTGGGGCTTTTCTTTATCGGAATTGTAACCATTTTTTATACTCTCCTTAAAATCCGAATGCTTCAGCAATTTTTTTTGCTGCTGATTTTTTTGCTTCCGGTTGCGAGCTGTCGCCGCCGTAATCACCACCGCTATAATCGCCACTGGAATCATCTCCGCCTGAATCATCTGACGAATCATTACCGCTGTCGCCGCCCCCGCCGGTGTCTTCTGACGCTTGTACGCTTCCTGCATCTTCAGTACTTGTAGCGTCCGGGGTCTTGGTTTCTGATACCGGGATGTACTGCTGTTTAGTGTACGATAGCATGATTTCACGGATTTCTTTAAATTCAGCATCGACATATAAAATGCCAAGGCCGTTATCAAGGGAATATTCATAGGAATAGCTTTCCAGTGTCATGCCTTTATATTCTTCGTACGGCGTAATGATTGAAAATGTTGTAACGCTGCTTTTTAATGTTTTTAAACTCGTAATGATGGATTGTAAATAAGTATCGGTTCCTTGAAATGCAAGCGTTGCGGATATTTCGAACGGGTCCGTTGTTTTGTTGTATGTAGCAAACGAACCTTCTTCAACTGGCCCGGAAACAACGGTTCCTCCGTCCTTCATTGACATTTTTATAATAATCGCCGTCGGGAGAATACCATCCGAGAACATCCACGTCGTGCGCTTGGCAAAATACATATCCTTGGAATCGGGATATATAACGTCATTCCAAAAAGCTGTTGATTTATTTTTGTTTAATCCTTTCCCGTCGCTGAAAATCATTGACATTTTATATCACCAACCTTAGAGAATGCCTGTTACATCAGGATACGGAGAAAATAATCCGTTGTAATTATTGGTGCTGTTGTCATAGTAGTTTGACACGTTGTTTTTAATATCACTAATTTTATCTGTAATAGGTTGAAATGTATCCAAAATGCTATTAACAAAATCATTTGCGCCGGAAACGATGGAATCCCATCCATCAGAGAAAAATTTAACAATATCATCAACAATATTTCCGGCACTTGTTATTAGATTGCCAAAAAATGAAATAATGCTATTAATCATGTCGCTGGCACCTTGCTTGATGCGTTCCCAAGCGTTGCCGCAATCATCTGCAAGTTCTCCAAACGCTTCTTTTACGCCGTCGATAATTTCGCCAATGCGTGCGCCTAGTTCGTCCCAATGCTCTGCAAGCAGCACAATAAAAGCAATGATAAGCGTAATAACAACCATCCATATGTTTAATTTCGTCACGACGAAAAGTATTGCTTTGCCGATTAGCATAAATATCGGTGCAAGCGGCGCAAGTAAAGAATATATTCCGCCGAATACCGTACCAACGGCACCAAGTCCGGCTAATGCTGCCGCGATTTTTAATGTTGGCCCTTGTAAACTGCTGAGCGCATCAAGTACGTTTTGGGCTCCTTCTTTTACACTGTCCCACCATTTTTGGGCTTCTTCCGGGCTGCCGAAAATCTTAGTCCAGAAATTACCAAACTGAGACTCGCCGCCTTCCATCCATGTAAGGAAGTCGTCGAGGGCAAGTCCTGCAAGTACGAGAAGAATTAAGAACATATTAAATGGATTTAGCATAAATGCCTTAATCGCTGCCCCCATTCTTGCAAACCGTACCACCGTAAACGCTTTAAAAAAATTCAATGCTGCTAATCTCGCTATACCTAGTTTTGCAGCGTAAGCAATGATAAGCGGAATAAATACACGTATATGCTTCATGACTTGTTTAAGAACGCCGACCATTCGGGAATACAATGTTAAAACTACACGCATAACTGGGCGAAGGTAGTTTCTTAATTGTACATACAAATCTTTATTCAGCTTATTTACATCTCCCATAACCGCCGCAAGCTTTTTATCCTCATCTGTGAGCACGCCGGCCTCTTTACGCTGCTGAATAGTCTGTTGCAAAGCTGCTCGACCTTGCATAATAAAGCCTTGCATTTTCACGTCGCTAATTCCCAAGCGTGACATAATACCCATGGCTTCTTGCTTGCGTCCGCTATCTGCCAACATTTTCATGGAATCGGCCAACTCAAAAATATAATCTGACGCTTTCTTGACGTTGCCATTGGCGTCCCGAATGTCTGGCACTAAACCATTTTTTATCATGGCATTCATTGGCCCGCGGCCCGTCGTTGCAACTGCCATAATATTGTCATTTAAGCCTTTAAATGTTTCGCCCATCTGTGAGGCTTCCATACCTGCCAGCTCTGCTGACTGCTGCCAAGCATCCAGCGTGCCAATATCCATGCCGAGCGCATTAGATAATTTAGCGGTGTTGGCGGTATCGCCTATCATTTTTGTTAAAAAGTCGCCACTGGTAAAGGCGGCAAAAACCGGAAGGGCAATTTTACTAACGAGTCCTTTTAGCGAACCTTGGATACCCGATACAGCTTTATTTAGTCCCTTGTCAATTCCTGACGGGTCAATTCCCAATCCGATTAAAAACTCTCCTATTGTCTCACCCTTTGCCATAGTTCCTGCTCACCTCATCCATTGCGTATTGTTCGTTGAGATTATCTATATAGACGATCTCGTATAGGTCAAGTAAATCCTCGTAGCTGTACACGGTTTCCAGTTCATGCAGTGTCGCCAATTGTTTAGATACGACAACGCCCACCCGTCCGGTTACGTTTTTATAGTCTTCTTGATGGTAATTTGCTTTTTGCCGTGAGTGGTTTTTGGGGAGTTTTCCCCGTCCCCGAAAAAACTAAAGTTAATTTTTAACGCTTCCAGCCGCAGCACATACAATGTTTTTACATCTGAAATAATCGCATCTACATTTTGTACATCGAGAGGATTAATAAATGTACGGTTGTCAGGGCTTGGCACATAAGCGCAGCATGTCAAAAGTTCATTATAAAGCGGCTCAACTTTTTCATAATCCAAAGAGCCGAGCAACGATAAGATATTTCCGATAACCTTCTCTGCAGGAAGATTGGAAAACTGGCTTTCCACGTTGGCAATACCGCCTTTGAGCTTGCTTGCCAAGCTATTAAAATCTGTTTTGGATAACATTTTTTGTGTGCCGTCTTTTCCTGCAAGCATAATCAAAAGACGATTAATCCAGCTTTCCAAGTGCAGCGCCGACATCTGCTGTACTTGGAATGTTTTCCCTTCGCCGCCGTCCTGCAGCGTAATGTAATTAATTTTTCTCATTGGTTTAGCTCCTTAATCATGTGAAATTTCCAATAATCGTCGACGCAATGCCAGCCGCCGAAATATCCATGGATTCGACTTTTTCAAAATCGAATGTATACTGAATTGGGTCTAACACTTTTTTAATATCAGGCATAAATTTCCCGGTCTTTAGTACGCCATTAGTGTATTTGTACCCGCGGGAAACGCTCGGAAGTGAAATTAAAAGCTGGCATAAATAGATACGTTTATTCGATCTCGACGCTGCAATGATATGGTTCATATTAACAACGCTTGGGCTGGATGGTTCGAGAGTAATTGTAACGGTCTTAATCTGGTCAACATAGCCCGCAACCATCTGTAAATCAATTCCCATGCGTGTTTCTGCATATGTATCATCACTTGTACTTGCGAACGTATCCGTTGAAAACTGCTGCAGTTTGAACCCGTTCGGAAACAGGCTTTCAACTGTCAAAATCGCCGTTGCATTTGATGCGGTAATATCTCTGCTCATTACATATCACTCCTATTCAACCAACGTAACCGGCAAATCCACTTTATGTACGGAGCCGCCGTAAGTATACCAAAGTCCCAGGATAGGAGACTTTCTTTCTCCCCTTGCCTTTGCGCCGGGGTCGCTGATTTGTAAATAATACCCGCTTGTGCTAAGTGTTGCCGACTGGTCGGAACCAATTTCATTAAACAATTCAGACTTTTGGCTTTCGCTGAGCGAAATACCTGCTTGAATAATGCCGTTTGTCATGGCTCTATTAATCGGATCCATGCACCACGAACGAATAAACGTATATCCTTCATCAAGATATGGAACGCGCGGCGTATTTTTTAATCCGTCCATAATAGATACCTGCAGCGCATTGCGTAACCACAAATGTCCCATGTACGCATCAATATATCCATGGTCGCCGCCAACAAGCGAGCCTTCGTATAATTGAACAAACTGGTCGTTCCTTGTTGCCCATTTGCCATAAAAATTTACTCTTAATTCTTCGCAAGCTTCTGCAGTCTTGGTATCCGTAACGCTTGCCGCCATACCGTCCTGCGATTTAAACGCCCAGTCAACAAGGCCGTTTTGTCTGTCCCAGTCGATACATGCGCCGATGCTCATGATAAGCGTAGCCACATCAAGCCCGCCGAATGAAAGAGCGATGCCTTCGTAATTTGCTTCTTTTAATTTTTTAGGAAGGTTTGTTCCTGTTGCTGTGCTTACATCAACGGCTTTTGTAGTCCACGGGCAATAGAGATAATCGCATTTTTTGCTGTTTGTCCATTTTGCAAAACCGAGAACATCATCGTCGCCGATTTCTTCAAGCGTCGTGAAGCTTACCCAATTTTCTGTTTTGTTTACAACGGTTTCCATTAATACGTCCGGTGCAAGAGCTTTAGTTCCTTCGCTGATTACAGCACCTTTTCCCTGTGATAACCCAAGTGCGTCTGCGGCTGTTCCTGTCGCATAACTTACAGAAGATTTTTCTCCAGCTGTTGCACTTTTTACAATAAAAGCATTTAACAGGCTGTTATATGTAACTGCGGTTCCCGTTAATTTCCCTTGAATAATTGTTGCTGCGTCGCTTTGTGTATTAATCGTGCTTAAATCAAGCCCTGCAACGGATACCGCTTTCCCGTCAATTGTCATAGACAGCGTACCCGTTTTAATCGCTTTCAAATCTTTTACATCTCCGGCTTGACCGCCAATCAGAAAAGCGGAAATATCTTCCGTTGCCAGCCGCGAAAAATGAATGCGCAGTGGTTTTCTAAAGCTGTTGTCATAGCCTTGGAAATATTGAACAGCGGTTTTATATTCGTTGCTGTCCATGCCAAAATACTGGCCTACCAGTTTAGCGCTTGAGAACGTCAATGTTCCGGGATAAACAGCTAAATTATTTTTAGTTAAAAACAAGCCCGAAAATTCCAAATCATTCGAGCCGGTTGTAATTGTTCTTGGATAAACGTTTACAATTTGACTTGCACTAATTGCCATTTAAAAATACCCCCTTTTTTATTTTGGTTTGTGATGTACGTCAACATTTTCGATTCTGCTTTTTTCATTGCCAAAATTGACTTCTTCGGCATAATGTTGCTGTACTTTGCTACGGATGGTGTTTGTTATATGCAGGCTTACTCTGAATCGCTGGATATAATCCTCATCAACCCCGATAAACGGTAAGGCGTCTGCATCTTCGCAGTATGCTAAACTCATGCCTTTATCTTTAAAAAATTCAACGCCTATCGCACTGGTTGCGATAGTTTCAATCCGTGTTGCAAGGTCCATTGCCGGCTCATAGTCTTCATTGCAAAAATCAATAGCAACGACGTATTCACGCAGCGTTGACATACCGTAGATAGATTGCTCCGACTCGTCGTAGTCCGTGATGTTTGTGCCAATGCGCCGGGTCGTCGTTACAGATATGACAACATAATTGTCATGCGGCGGTAATGCCATGTTGTTTTGATAGCCCCAAAACAAATTATCTTGTTTAAGGTCTTCCGCGTATGTTAATAAAAAATCATTAACAGCTTCGAGTACTTGCATTTAATCACCTTCCGAGTACGTCAAGTCGGGGCCGTCTGGCTGCTGATTCAGTCCGACGTTTATCCATCCATCCTGCGACCAGTCCTCAAACACGGCGGTTATTTTAAACCATTCGCCATTTTCACGACGAATGTAATCACCGCCCCTTGCAATAGGGATACGCTTTATTCCTGCTATCGGGTAGGATTTGTTGGAATATAAAAACGCCTGTATGTTTGTCGACGTATCGCCAACGGCTTCAAGATGTTGCAAAGCTTGACTATCAAGAGGTTGAAAATTAATACGGGCATCAACTGGCGATTGATAAATAGGATGTACTTTACCCTTTATATTTTTTTGCCCGCACGCTTGATAGATCTGACATTCTTCATCGCCGTGCACGCTTTCAATAGTCCCTCGCACAATGCGATGTAAGTTTATTCCAAATGCCATAATCTACCCCCTGACTTCGTACGCAACAGAGCTAATCATTTTACCGGTATCAATCAATACGGTTTCCGGATTAATTGCACTCGTTCCTTTGCCTGCCTGCGCGCGTTTTGCCTTGCGTGCAACAGTCTGTTTACTGTTGCCACCCGGAGGCCAGCTTTTAATTGTTTTCTTTACGTCACCAACTGCAACTATTCCCGCCATTTTGTACGCATTTTTTACTGTGTTTAAATTAAACTTTCCTGCACCTTTTATGTTTTTAGCAATACCATCAACCCATTTATTCATGTTTGCGGTCGCCGTCTTTTGCATAAACGGCCTAGCCGGATGGTTGTTTGCGCCGTACTCGTTAATGTACGCAACCGCAGCAACCGAGGTGCCGTCCGGGTATGTCGAATTTTGAAAGAATCCAATTTTTAAGCTAGCACGAATAACCGATAGCTCTTTTAGTTTTTTATTCAGTTTGTCTTGCCCTTTGAATTTAACGAACTCAACGTTTACGGTAGCCAATATAACGCACCCCTAATCTATACGGCATGGTTGCCTGCCAATACATCGCGCCGCACGCTGTCTGATTAAACCAGTTGGCATTAGCAAGCGCCGCAACGCTTACACTAACTTTTCCTTCTGTCGCAGAGGTTATCATACCAACTAAACCATCTCCACGGCTTGACAAGGTTGCGATATGGCAAACCAAGAGAAAATACAGCGTTTCTCTTTTATTTAAATCTTTTACCGGACTGTTGGGAGAATTGTCAAGAATCATTTCTGCCATGCGGAAGTATTGCATAATAGTGCTGTTATCCAATTCAGCAAACTGCGGATAAAGAATCGAAAAATGAACGGGGTCGAATTGTACAACATTATCAGCGCAGCATTGGCAGTTATTTACTATATTCTCTTGTGTTTCCTGTTGTTGGGTCAATCGGTTCGTATCCATTTCTCATTCCTGCCCTTTCCATAACTGCTTCCCGTGCGTTAGCTTCCGTCGATGCGAAGATGTAACCTTTTTTTATAAGTTCATCATCCGGACGATGTTCTTTAATCCATTCCCATACATCTTTTGGTACTCCGGTTGTAATTCCAAATGCGCCTACCGGCAAAACTCCTTTATCCTTGCCACGCAGGTTTACCGCATTTCCGTGAAAAACAAATTCATGCATGCGCCCTGATTTATCGGGAACGCGGTATTTAATATCATGCGGATAATTCGAACAAATAACGACGGTATCACCTGTTTTTGCAATCGGTTTTGTTTTTGCTTTTTTTGTGCTTGCCGTATTGATGACTTCTCCATCTTGAATTGAATTGTCTTTAATGATTACATTTTTTTCTTCTGTAATATTTTCTTCTGTCGTCTTTCTTGATTTTTGCATGTAAATCGCTCCTTTTTTAATAAAAAACAAGTTGTCGGGAATGCCGACAACTTGCACGTTTTAATTTTTATTTTTCATGTACCATTTTCCCGGCATTAAGAAAATGGTTTGAACCATTTCCAAAACGGAAATAGTCTAAACCCCTGTCATTTTAGCAATTGCAAATGGCAGGTAAACAATTGCGCCATATGTGCCGAAAACAAATTTTTGTTCGTAGTAAGACGTATACGGAACAATGCGCATGGCACGCATTTTTTCGCTATAGCCTAACTGCGCCGTCGGCGTACCCATAACAGAACGGGCAATCAGCAAAATGCTGGTGCCGGAGTCTGCGGTAAGTTCCGGTAATGTAACAATAGAGAGATTGCTAAAATATTTGTTTAACATATCCTTGACAGATACGTTGTTAATTGTAGCCTTGCCGAGCAAAACGTTGGATGCAGGGCTGACGCACAAAACCAAATCAGATTTTTCGTCAATGTTTCCTTGGCTGTTTTTAAAAAGTTCAGCTGCGAGTAATAAAACGTCATCATAAATCTGCTGGGTGTCTTTGTCTGCCCATTTTGTTTTGTTGGTGTCGACGGTGGATGCAGTAATTGCTGCCGGGAGGTTTGGTTCATTAAGCAAGCCGTAAATTTCTTTACCCTGCACGCCGTACAGATAAAATTTGTTTTCGTCGGTGTTGATGATGGTGGCAACGGCTTTTTGTTTTTTGCTTACAAGGTCAATCATCGCCTTGCCGGATACTGCCGTTTCATGATCGCCGTAACGGATATGAGTTTGTGCAAGGTAGTTTTGGCGGTACGGGTAGTTTACGTTTACGTCAGCAGTTGCGCCGTTTCCGTAATCGGAATATGCGGTGGAGCTTCCCATCTGTTCAACGGTTTCAAACATTGCACCGGTATTAGTCCAGTCTCCTTTTTTTACTTCACCGAAAATTTCTCTTGCCCGTGTCGGTGCTGTCAAAATATCAATAACCATCGGGTCAATATACGTCGTGAATAAAGCCGGAACGCCGCTATTAGCACCCGTAATCATTGCTGCGTCGGAAGCGAGCCGCTGGCGGTTGTCTTTTGTGATAAAGCCTTTTGCACCGTCGAATACAAAGCCTTTTTCACGGATTTTTTCAAGAGCTTGTCTGTCATTCATGGTCTAAAAACCTCCCTTTTTATTGTAAATACATGTTGCTGATAACAGCCATTTCGCCTGCCTGCGCATCAGTCATGAATTTGAATTTAGTAACAACACAATCTTCCACGGATTCGCTTTGAGTCGTCGCGCCTTTCTTTACACTGCCATCAGTTTTCAATACTGCAACATACTGCCCCTTAGTAACGCCTTCTGTAACCTGCACCCAAAAATCCCCAGCGGTTTGCACATTAACCTCAAACCCTTTGGGAACATCCATAGAATATCCGTCGCCTACCGTCATAATTGGGTATACAATATCACGAGCAACAAATCCGATAGGCTGCGCACCGCCTGTGTTAGTTCCAGTAACATGTCCCGCATTTTTGGAATCTTCAATCACAAAACATCCTACTTTTACATTGTCGCCTGCAAGGTATCCAAGCGGTGTGGAAATAACCGGATTGATTGAAGCAAATGCACCCGGTACACCTTGTGCCTGATACATATTTACGCTTTTTTGGAAATCTGCTTTTGCCATGAGTTCACATCCCCCTTTGTTCTATTCGATGTTTTCTAATCTGTCAAAAATGCTCTGCGTTTGTTCGTCAAATTTATCAATCGGTTTGGTGTCTGCTGCGGAAAATACCGGCTTGCTTTCAATCAACATATCAACCATGCCTGCATATCCTGCTTTGTCGTATTTGTCCGGATCTTTCCCGCACTGTTTCAATGCAAACGCAAAAATGTCGGCTGCGCTGTCAAATGCAAGCGGGTCGGCAATAGTTCCGACAAGAGGTTTTACTTTAAACGCTGCATCATTCAGCGTTTTGTAATGTGCTTTAGTATCAGCTACAATCTGTTCTTTGATTTCGCTCTTGATTTTGTCAATGGAATCTTTATTCAACTGCTGTGCCTCCTTGATTTTTTTATTGGCTTCGTCCTTTGCTGCTGCCTGTCCTGCTTTAAATCCTGCTTGATATGCAGGGCTGTTTTTGTCGATAACGTCCAACGGGTCGCCGCCTGTAATATCATCATCCTGTACGTCATCAGGGTCTACCGGCGGTACGGGCTCGGTTTTTGGTACATTGGGCGTCGGCTGTGTCTGTGTTGGAACTTTCGCGTCGCCTTCCGGCGGTTCGTCGCCGCCCTGTAGTTTGCTAAGCAACGTACAAAGAGCCGTTTTTAAATCGCCGTCAATATCAGGAAGGAACGTTCCAATAATTCCATCAATGGCGGTATCTTTTGCGATGCCTTTTGTTTCTTTCCCGTATACCTGATTTGTTACGGCGTCAACTGCTTTTGTTAGCCCGTCTTTCAATTTGTCGTCATTCATGTATTTGATAAAATCCGCGTCTTTTGCAAGGTTTTTTTTGCGAGCTTCAAACGCAGCGTTCTTCTTTGTTTTTACCATTTTGTCATTCACTCCTTTTTTGGAATCTGCAACAACAACGTCATGCCCCGCCCTTCCTTCTGCAACCAGTGCGACGTGATTGCCTTTTATATCGCGCATAATAAAATCATAATGGATTTTGTCGCCGCCTTCTGTGTAGTCGCCGCTCGTCCATTCCGGTGTAAAAAAGTATGCGCAAGATATTTCTTTCATCGTTCCGTCCTGTACTGCCTTGATTGCTTTTTCATCTGTAATCGATAGGCTGTTTTGTAAGTACGGATTTTGGAACCGTGCATCTGTCCCCGTGCTTCCTACAATATAATCTTTAGGCTGTACAGATGCATCAATGTCATGATGGTTCATCAGAAGCGGCAGGCCATTAAATGTCGGCGCCGCTTTCTGTAATTCGTCCGGGTCACGAAGTCCATAATAAATGCCATCGGGTTCAAGCCCCCGATCCTGCCAGTCTTCTATCTCGCTGCCAAGATACGGGTTTACAGTGGCTTTAGAAATATTCGTCATAGCTACATGCATGTATCCATTGTTGTCAATGCTTCTGACGCTTTGCGCGTCAAAAATCAAAACATCTTTTTTCTCCATCCCTCTCACCCCCTTTCTAGTCCTCAAATCCAGGCATAAGCACTTCAAATTGGCACATGCAATAGGGAAGGTCGCCAGGAAGAACGTTAATTCCTACATCCTCATCGAATAATCCAACAGTCAAATCAAAGGTTTGCCCGTCAAATGCCTGATGTGTTTCCCGCGATGATTTCATGCCGGGAACGTGTATCCACCGTCCTTTTGTTGCTCCAAGCTCCATAGCACTTTGCGTCATGAATTTTTGCGTTGCCTTTTGCATCTGGTCGCGAGAAATTAAAAAGGCTCTATTTTCGTTTCGCTCGTCTAAGTCGTCGAGAATATCGTTGATTTTATTGTACAATTTCTCTGAATCGTAGCCGCGTAAAAAAGCAGCTGTTGCGCTTTCTTGCACCTTTGCTATGTATTGCTGCGGAATGGATTTTATAAGTCCGACGCCCTCGGAAACAACATTAGATACAAGCTTTTTATCTCTCTTGCTGTAATTCGGTTTTAGTGTCATTCCGATGCTCTGCATTTTATTCCGTACTTCTTTTTCAGTCAGTTCTTTTGTGCTCTTTGCCATCCATCGTTGCAGTATTCGACCGCGCTTCTCGTATTTTTCGTACCAGCGTTTACGCATTTTCTGCATGAGCTGTGCAAGCGTCTTTGGTCGGTCTGTGTTATTTGATTTTTTTGTGTCACTCGCATAATTTGTACTAAAAAATGATATGAGGTTTTCTCTCATATCATTCTGCATTTGTTCGTTTAATTGTTGGAGTTCTAACCGATACCGCCGTTCCCTGCCTTTGTTCGGCTGGCTCCGTCCGAATTGTATTTTCTTCGCCATTTGTCAGTCCTTCTTCCGGTTCTTCTTTAAACGGTTCAAGTCCTCCAAGCTCGTTGGGGTCAATGTCGGGAATATCGTTCGGCGTTAATCTGTTGTATCCGCTTTCGTCATCATCAATAAGCTTTTGCCGCACCTCTTCCGGCGATATTACATTATTCGCAAGTAGCAAGGCGTCCGTTTCAGCTTTGACTTTATTGTTTGCAATCTTTAACGCAGTATCTTCTTCGTTTAACGGATTAAATTTAAATTCGATATTATTGTTGATTTCTCCGAATGCGTTCATCTGCAAAACGCGAACTAATTTATCTATTTGCGGTTGAAATATTTTTTCCTGCAAGCTTGCAATGTTGTCGTAGTGATTTTTAAGGTCTGCGTCGCCGGTGTTGAATCCGTTCGGGCTAAGTCCCCACATCTTTGTAACTGGCTCGTTAAACATTGCAGCCACATATTCCATTGCCTGCCGCACAATATCAACAACGCCTGCAAGGGATGTTGTCATAACAACAAGGTCTTCCATCTCTTTATCAATAATTGCCGTTCCATCATTATCCCGCATCTGCGTAAAATAATCAACGCGCCGCATTAGATTTGTATCAAAGTCGCCGCTAAGTGCTGCGCTCATGTCGGTTTTTAAAACCGTGATAGAGTATTTCTTCAAAAGCCGAGCCGCACTTTCCCTACTCGATGTGTAATGAGCCACAGCATCAAGAACTTTTTGCGAGAGTGACAAACCAAAGAAATTGTATGCAGGTTTCAAAAGCGATGGCAACTCGTTTTCTGTAAAATACAAAAGTCGGCTTTCATGCACCGGCACGCCTTGGATGTACCAAACCGACGGTTTATAGTAATCGTTTGCCAATGGATTGTATGAATTATATATGCCCGGCGTTACAAGATACGGTTCAATTATCTTTACTCCTCTAAAACTTCCCTGCCGGAATGTTTGAGGAGTAAGCCGCAGCGGGTCAGCAAGATTTTTTACATCTTCTCCCGTGTCAATAAATCCAAGACATCCGCCAAAATATCCGCAGTAATTAGCTGCTTTATTAAATAGCGTCTTGATTTTAAAAGAAACGGAATCATGTTTTAGGCGTTTCAATACATCCGAGTTCTCGTCTGTATCGTCATTCCCATCATTTCCGGATGTGACGAACTCTCCCCATTTGCGTGTCATCTCATCGGCCCGCATGCTGACGCCTGCTCTAATAAGTCCGTTCTGCGCCAGCCCTGCCAGTGCGCCGTATCCGATAAATGCCGGCATTCCTTCATCCGCTAAATTTTCCAACGAATGCGAGAGAACCGATCGAACGGCATCAAAGCTATTATCTAATGCCTTTTTTACTCGTTTCGGGGGGTTTCCAAGCGTATCGGTTGGCAGGCGGTAATCGTCTGCCGTATATACTCTTTTATTCTTTTCTCTAATAATCGATTCGTGTATTTTCATTTTTACCACCTGAATTTTGGCCGCAAGTTTGACGGGTTTATATCAATGCCGCCGTGCTTTGTCAATTCATTAAACGCGCCGCTTGAAGCGTCCACCATATCATCATGTTCGCCTTCCGGGAATTTTTCCATTTCGTCAATATACATGCCGTTCCAGTCACCTTTTACAATGTAGACGTTGCCCGCCTGCCATTGTGCTGCAAGCGGTTCTGCTCGTGTTACTTTGTCTCCGGTCTCCGAACGTGCTACAACTTTATACCCTGCAAGCATTTTTACATAGCTCTGTGCCTGCTCTTTTCCTGCCTGTCCGGGGTCTTGTGAGATGTTAATAGTGACATTTCGGTATTTCTTTTTATCAAGTTCAGCCGTCAACAAAACAAGACGGCGAATGGATGCGGCGTTTTCCTGCCGCCGTATCACATCGAGAACGTAATAATTCCCGTCGTTGTCCACGCCAAGCAATACGCCTGCCGTAGCATCGGGGTTTCGGTTTGTTTCGCTTGGTTCTGTCGCTGCCAAGTCCCATTTGCGGCAATACCGCAACTTGGTCGGTGCGGCGTCGATATAGTGTACTGTGGTACGACTAAATATAAGCCCTTCAGCAGGTCTTATTTTCCAGTTTCCATGTAAAAGCCGTTCCCGGTCAACCGTCGTCAACGCGTTAAGGTTCGCCAAATAGGATGGATCTTTTTCTAGCAAAATTTTATTATCAAAAATTGACGACGCAACAAATGTAAAAGACTTGATAAGCGTATTGGCCTTATCGAGTGATATGCCAACTATTTTAGCAAGCTGTTCCCTGCTGTCATCCCAAACGATTTCTCCGCCTTGCCGGTACATGTACCGAATAACTCCCGAACGCTCCGGTATCGGGTATCCTGTATCTTGGTCTATCCACCACTTTATTAAATCAGCAACCCAGGAATTAACATCCGGATTTGTTGATGCGCGCACATACGGACGAACGCCGCACGTCGAACGGTTACGAGATAGCATATACCAAAACTGGGATTCCTCAAAATGTGTTAATTCGTCAAAACAAATAAGGCACACCTGCGAGCCCTGCCATCCAAGAACATCGTCCTTTAGTTGCAAATGCGAGAATGTTATTTTAGCTCCCGACGGCCATATAATTGTTGGCATTGGTGATAGTTTGGATATAC
>CALBLM010000221.1 GCA_937895695.1 uncultured Megasphaera sp. | reverse complement strand
TTTTCCTGATGTATATGAAGTAGCTATGAGCCATTTAGGACTGCGGATTTTATATGCCCTGCTCAATGAACGGCAGGACGTCGCTGCAGAACGCGTCTATGCGCCTTGGCCGGATATGGAAGACTTGATGAGAAAAGAGGGATACCCTCTTTTTTCTTTGGAAACAAAAACGCCGGTCAAAGAATTTGATATGGTAGGATTTACGTTGCAATATGAAATGAGCTTTACCAATATTTTGAATATGTTGGATTTGGCAGGCATTCCTATATATGCCAAAGATCGCGGCGAAGATATGCCGATTGTGGCAGCAGGTGGTCCGTGTGCATATAATGCAGAACCCTTAGCCGACTATATCGATGTCTTTTTCCTCGGTGAATCGGAAGAATCGACACAGCTTTTGGCTGATACAATGATTCAATGGAAAGAAGCAGGTAAGCCAGGCGGCAAGAAAGGATTATTAAAAACATTAGCCACGCAGCAGGGAAATTATGTCCCCGCCTTTTATCGGCCTGAATATGACGATGCCGGTAATTTTAAAGCCTTGATTCCAACAGAACCGGAAGCCAAAGCGCATATTGAAAAATGCGTCGTTGCTGACGAAGAACATGTTTTCTTTCCGACTAAACCGATTGTACCGAATATCGACATCGTTCATAATCGAGCCGTGTTGGAACTGTTTCGCGGTTGCAGTCGGGGCTGTCGGTTTTGCCAAGCCGGCATGCTCTATCGCCCGGTACGGGAAAAATCACCGGAACGACTCGTACAAATTGCCAAAGATATTATTGCTAATTCCGGCTATGATGAAATCTCTCTCATGAGTTTGAGTTCAGCAGACTATTCCTGTCTTCCTGAATTAGTCGATATGTTGTTGGATGCATTTAAAGGCAAAAAAGTAAGCGTTAGTTTGCCGTCATTGCGTGTTGATAGTTTTTCTGTCGACATTGCCAAAAAAGTACAGCAAGTCCGTAAAAGCGGCTTGACCTTTGCACCGGAAGCCGGTACGCAGCGACTGCGTGATGTCATTAATAAAGGCGTTACCGAAGAAAATCTGTTATCAGCTTGTGAAAATGCTTTCCAAAATGGTTGGTCTACGGTTAAACTGTATTTTATGATGGGCTTGCCGACTGAAACGGACGAAGACTTAGCAGGCATTGCCGATTTAGCGTATAAAGTATTGAATTTGTACCGTCACGTAACGCATAAGAATAACGGGAAGGTCACTGTATCTGTTTCCAGTTTTGTTCCCAAATCACACACGGCATTTCAGTGGTTTGGGCAATTACCGATTGAAGAAATCCGTCGTAAACAAGAGTATATAAAGAGTTTGATTCGAGACAAACACATTTCCTATCATTACCATGATGCTAAGACAGGCCGTTTAGAAGCTGCCTTTGCTCGTGGTGACAGACGAATGGGACGCGTATTGTATGAAGCCTGGAAATTGGGCTGTAAATTTGATGGCTGGACGGAAATGTTTGACTACGATCGCTGGATGCAAGCTTTTGAACGGGCCGGTATTGATCCGGACTATTATGCAGCACGACAGCGGGATCTGAATGAACCTTTGCCGTGGGATCATTTGAGTAACGGTGCAGCCAAAGCCTTTTTACAGCGGGAATGGAAACGGGCGGCAGCAGAAGAATTGACGCACGACTGTCGTCGCCTGAGCTGTACCGGCTGTGGCGTGTGCCCTCATTTAGGCGTCCACATTATTGATAGAAAGGAAGGCACTGACCATGGAAAGACTACGTTTAGCTGTTAAAAAAGACGGGGCATTGCAATTCTT
>CALBLM010000220.1 GCA_937895695.1 uncultured Megasphaera sp. | reverse complement strand
TGAATACTATCGCCGTATTCTTTGCAACTGGATTGGCAACTTGGTAGAAAACGGAGAATATCCTAACGATGAAGACGCACTGCGCCAGCTCGTAGAAGATATTTGCTATAACAACGTAGCTAATTATTTCCAATTTCAGCTTTAATACTCAATTACCCTGTGAAAAAGGAGCAATACACTGATGAAAAACGTATGTGAATGCTATAAAAACGTTTCCCGTCCTATTAAAGTATTACAGTTTGGCGAAGGCAACTTTCTGCGAGGTTTTGTAGATTATGCGATTGACGTTGCTAACGAAGAAAATGGGTTCAATGGCAGCGCCGCCATTATTATGCCTCGTTCCGGCAAGACGGACCGTTTTTCCAAACAGAACAACATCTATACAGTATGCCTGCGCGGCCAGCAAAACGGCAGCACATATACGGAAGACCGGGTAATTACTTCGGTAGCGTCCGTTATCAGTGCCAAAGATGAATACGATGCCTTTATGGCGTTGGCTCATGAAGATTCGCTGGAATTTGTCGTTTCCAATACGACAGAAGCCGGCATTACCTTTGACAACAGCGATGCCTTTACGGATTGCCCGCCCAAGACATTCCCGGCTAAATTGACCAAGTTCTTATATGAACGCTATACATTCTATCAGGGAGCTGCTGATAAAGCGCTGACGATGCTGCCGACAGAACTCAATGACAACAACGGCCAGCTGCTGCAGCAGTGCGTACTGCAGTATGCCAGCCATTGGCAGCTGGATGAAAAATTTGTTTCCTGGCTGACAAAAAGCTGCCTGTTTGTGGATACCTTGGTAGACCGTATTGTAACGGGGTATCCGAAAGACACGATTGACGCCCTGCAGCAAGACTTGGGCTATGAAGATGATTTGCTTGTACAGGCAGAACCGTTTTCCCTTTGGGTTATTGGCAATCCGGCTCTTGCCGACCGGCTGCCGCTTAATTCCAGCAAATTCCATGTAGAATTTACAGATCATATCCAGGCTTTTAAAGAACAAAAAGTACGTATCCTCAACGGTGCCCATACATCCATAGTACTGGGAGCATATTTAGCAGGGCTGGATTATGTAGGTCAATGCATGGCCGATCCGATTATCCGCCGTCAGCTGGACCAGACCGTTTTTGGAGAAATCGTACCGACTGTACATCTGCCCAAAGAAAAGGCAGAAGCATTTGCAAAAGCTGTGTATGAACGGTTTGAAAACCCCTTT
>CALBLM010000219.1 GCA_937895695.1 uncultured Megasphaera sp. | reverse complement strand
AACAAGGGGGCCTAGTTTGCGTCCCAATGAAATGATCGTTGGATAAGAAAGATGACAAAGCATGTTTCCTATGCCGCGCGCAGCATGATACTGCCACTCATTAAACACAATACAGACACTCCTTTCTATTATTGATTGAGTACGGTTTTACCGCTAAAATAGCGGCTGACAACCGCATCCCATTGCTGTTGTTTCTTTAAAATCTGTTCAATCCACTGCCGCAGCGCACCGTGTCCGCCAGGATAGGCCGATACAAACTGCGCCGCTTCTTTCGCTTCCTTACACGCATCGGCCGGTGCTGCGCCAAATCCCGTACGGGAAATCACTTCTACGTCGTTCAAATCGTCACCCATATAGGCCGCTTCTTGCGGGGTAATCCCTATGGTGCGGCAAATCTCTTCCATGACCTGCCATTTTGTCGCAGCGTTTTGAATCACGTAATCAATATGCAAATCAGCAGCCCGCTGTTCTACCATGGGCGAACGCCGTCCTGTAATCAGAGCCGTCTTGATGCCGGCGGCACGGGCCAAGGAAATACCCATACCATCGCGAGCGGAAAATCCTTTCAGCGCATCGCCGTTGGGACCATAATAGATCGTGCCGTCTGTCAACACGCCATCGACGTCAAAGGCAATGAGTTGAATCGTTGGTTTTGTCATCAAACTACACCTTGACGAAGCAAATCCGTCACATGGATCATTCCTACAGCATGATGGTCTTTATCGACAACAGGCAGTACCGTAATCGGACGGGGCTGATTTTTTTCCATAATATGCATGGCTTCAGCTGCCAGTTTATCGCAAGTAATAATCCGTGGATTTTTCGTCATCATCGCATCGACAGGCCACTGCAGGAAATTAGAACCTGTTTCTAAACCGCGACGCACGTCACCATCGGTAACCAAGCCGACAAGTTTGTTTTCTTCATCGACAACCGAGACAGCACCCAATCCTTTTTCCGTCATCATAAACAGCGCGTCTTGTACCGTACTGTCTTCGGAAATCACCGGATTATCGTCGCCTTTATGCATGACATTTTCTACAGTAAGCAATAATTTACGCCCCAGCGCGCCACCGGGATGGAAAATAGCAAACTGATTTTTCGTAAAATGATGGGCTGACAACAAGACTACTGCCAAGGCATCGCCTAGGGCTAATGCCACAGTCGTACTCGTCGTCGGAGCCAATCCCAGCGGGCAGGCTTCTTTTTCTACAGATGCATCCAAAATAATATCGGCATTTTTAGCCAATGTCGAATTATGATTGCCTACGACAGCAATCAGTTTCGCGCCAATCCGCTTTAACGACGGCAAGATATTCAACACTTCGACAGTTTCGCCGCTGTTAGAAAAAGCAAGTACAACATCTTCTCCTGTGACCATACCCAAATCACCATGAATTCCTTCTGCCGGATGCAGGAAAATAGACGGTGTTCCTGTACTCGACAACGTTGCCGAAACTTTACGGGCAATATGGCCGGATTTTCCCATGCCCGTCACAATGACACGGCCTTTGGATTCCATAATTAAATGAACGGCATTGACGAAATTTTGATTTAGTGTGGGAATTAATTTTTCAATGCCCTGCGCTTCTTGATGAAGCACATCTTTTGCTTCTGCTAATATATCCATTCCACTCACCTCTAACCTATTCTTTTGCTGTGCTGACGCTCTTTTGGGTAATTTCGTTAATGGCAATCATATCACGCAGTACCGCTTCTACTTGCGATACATACAGCATATTCGGTCCGTCACACAAGGCTTCTGCCGGATTGTCATGGACTTCCATGAATACGCCGTCTATGCCGGCACCGGCTGCAGCCCGTGCCAAATTGCCAATATACTGACGCTGTCCCGATGAGGACGTACCTGCCCCACCTGGCAGCTGCACACTGTGCGTCGCATCAAAGACGACAGGATAGCCAAAGCTGCGCATAATGGGGAAACTGCGCATATCGACGACCAAATTATGATACCCCAGGCTGAATCCTCGTTCAGTCAACATCAGATTTTCATTGCCAAGATGGGACATTTTTTCCAATACGTTTTTCATGTCCGACGGTGCCATAAATTGTCCCTTTTTGACGCTGACGCATTTACCCGTTTTGGCAGCTGCTTCCAGTAAGTCCGTTTGACGGCAGAGGAATGCCGGAATCTGCAAGACATCCAGCACTTCCGCTGCCGGTTCTACTTGTTCCACCGAATGGACATCGCTAATCACCGGCACTTGCAATTCTTCCTTAATTTCTTTTAATATCTTCAGTCCTTCGACCAGTCCCGGGCCGCGGAAGGATTTGTACGATGAACGGTTGGCTTTATCGTATGACGCTTTAAAAATATAGGTAACGCCTAATTTTTCGCAAATGCGTTTCATTTCCTGACCGATTTTTAAAATACGATCAGGATCTTCAATCACGCAAGGACCAGCCATAACAAAGAGCTTGCCATCGCCACCAACGGTCTGATTACCAATCGTTACGGATTTTACCTGTTCCATTATATATCTCCTTTTTCAGCAAAATAGTTTCGAATATGGATTAAATCTTCGGGCGTATCAATCCCGATAAACTGATGATTCGTCGTGATTACTTTTATCTTATATCCGTTTTCCAGAACTCGCAACTGTTCCAGTGATTCCACTTGTTCTGCCGGCGTCTGTGCCATGCTGGCATACTGCAGCAAAAAGTCGCGCCGATAGGCATAAATACCGATATGTTTATACGGTTTTAAGATACCTTCATAGGCATTACGCGGATAGGGAATTAAAGAACGGGAAAAATACATGGCTTCACCATGACGGTTGAGTACGACTTTGACGGCACTGGGATCGTCATATTCGTCCTTTGCCAGCGGCGTAGCGACTGTCGCCATCGTCAGCTGCGGTTCGTCTTCAAAGGCCTGGCACAATGCATCGATGACATCCGGTGCAATCAGCGGTTCATCGCCTTGCACATTGACAATTACATCGGCATCAGGAAAATGTTCTACTGCTTCTGCCAGTCGGTCAGTCCCATTGGCATGATCTTCCCGCGTCATGACTGCATGACCGCCAAAAGTAACCACTGTGTCATATACTTTCGGATTATCAACTGCTACGACAACCTGCGACAGCTTGCTCGCTTTAGCAGCTTGTTCGTATACGCGCTGTACCATTGGTTTCCCTGCAATATCACACAACGGTTTTCCCGGCAGCCGTGTCGAAGCATATCGTGACGGAATAATGCATACAAAATTCATCGTTTACCCTCCTAAGACGTGTTGCAATACGTCATCTATTTCTTGTTTTCCTTTTATAATTTCAATCTCAATGCCCAATACGTACAATGGCACGTCATGGGCCGCTATATACGCCGCATCCATTTTAACGGCATCTTTTTCTGTCGTAACTAACACCGCGTTCTGTTCCTGTGCTTTTTGTGCCATGGCGGCCAAATCAGCCTGGCTGTACTGATAATGATCGTCGTACCGCATCGTATCGGTCACGGTGTATCCAAACGAGCGAATCGTATCTTCAAAAGATGCCGGATTGCCTAGGGCCGATACGGCGATAACTGCCTGACTGTGTGGCAACGCAGGACAAGCCGTCCGTGTCGCTAAACTGTTCCAATCCGCAAAGGAAATACACCATCGCGGCCGATGTACAGCCTGTGCTATCGGCACCTGGGGATGATAGCGGCGAACGGTCTCATAAATATGGTCCAACTGTTGGGCATCTACCAAATCCGCCTTGGTAATAATAATCAAGCCCGCTCGTTGCAGCTGCGCTAAAGGTTCGCGCAAAATCCCCCGTGGCAGCAGATAGCCATTACCAAAGGGATTTGTTCCGTCAATCAACACAATATCTAAATCCCGATGCAGCTGCCAATGCTGAAATCCATCATCCAACACCAACACTTGCGAATGGAACATATCCACCGCCAACTGACCGCTGCGGCTTCGCTTGCGACCTACCAACACAGGAATTCCCGGCAGGCTCCGTGCCATCAGACAGGCTTCATCACCGCCAACGGCTGCGGTAAGTAAAATATGCTCGCCATCGGACATCACCGCCGCTTGGTCTTCTTTTTCGGAGCGATAGCCTCGATTCAAAAGGGCCGTGCGAAATCCCTGGTGCTGCAAATAGCGCGCTAAAAAACACGCCATCGGCGTTTTTCCGGTACCACCAACGGTTATATTTCCCAAGCTGATAACCTTGGCAGCGAGTTTCGTCTGTTTCTGCGGATGGTTTGCATAGGACGCATATGTTTTTTCTACGCCTTTTTGATAGGCAAACGAAGCCCATTCCAACAGCTTTAATACCCATGTATCTATCCCATGATGGGGCGTATCCTGCATCAAATATAGGAAATACGCTGCCAGTTTTGTACGCAACGACATGGAATCATCTCCACTAATAATCTCCCTGCAGCAACTGCTGCAATTCATCTAAATTTTTCTTCGTAGCACCTTGATTTTCCTTGACGACTTCCAAACAGCTGCGTTTCATCGCTTCGGCTTTGTCTTTATGTATCAAAATATCCAGACAAGTATCTACGAATTCGTCTTCATTTTTGACCATAACACACGCCCCGCGACTGCTGAGCAAATCAAAAATTTCGACGAAGTTAAACATATTCGGCCCGACGATAATCGGTTTGCCATGGGCTGCCGGTTCCAAAATATTATGACCGCCAATATGGGCCAAGCTACCGCCGACAAAAATCAGATCGCCCAAGCTATAGACACGGCCCAGCTCGCCAATCGTATCGAGAATGACGCCATCATACGACTTGTGTACGGGCTTGCCGGCTTTCATGTCGCTTCGTTTGACCATGACGACATCATGCTTGACGCCTTCATCCATAATCAAATCGGCCTGATAAATATATCGCGGCGCAATAATTAATTTGGCTTGGGGAAAATGTTCTCGTACCTTGCTAAAGGCTTTATAGACGGCACCATTTTCACCTTTATGGGTACTACCGGCAATCATAATCGGATAGGTTCCTTCGGCAAATCCCAGTTCTTTAAGAAATCGTTTCTTTTCTTCTTCTGTGACAATACCGTATGTCTGATCGTATTTCGTATTGCCCGTTACAATGACTTTATTGGGATCGGCACCGATATCAATAATGTATTGAGCATCCAAACGGCTTTGCATGCAAAACATACGAATCGTCGAAAGTACTTTTCGCGTAAAAAACGTAATCAGTCGATACCGTACGGCACTGCGCTGGCTAATGCGGCCATTCATCATCATAACGGGAATGTGTTTATCTGCAGCAATACGCAAAAAATTCGGCCAAATTTCTGTTTCTACCAATACAATAGCCTGCGGTTTGACAATCGTCAAAATACGATTCGTCAAATAGGGCAAATCCAAGGGAAAATACAAAATGCCGTCTGCCCCTTTGATGATTTGATGGGCCATACGAAATCCTGTTGCCGTAACGACTGACACAATAATGACTTCATTCGGATGGGTCTTTCGCATTTCACGAACAATCGGACTGGCTGCCACAATTTCCCCAACCGATGCGGCATGTACCCAAATTGCGTGGCGATTCGATATTTTTTCTTTTAAATCATCCGGCAAAAATCCAATGCTTTGTTTAATTCGCTGATAAAACCCTTCTTCACGAATCAAACGGTAAATCAGCTGTGGAATCAGAATCGCCCAATACACGAGCAATAGCATATTATACAGCCAGTACATCGGATGTGATTTTAAATTTGTTTTCATTCCTCGCGTCCTTCTGCTTTATCCTTAAACTGAACGGCATATAAGCTGGCATATAATCCATTCTTCGCCAACAGTTCCGTATGCGTTCCTTCTTCTACAATTTTACCATGATCGATAACGACAATATCGTCGGCATCTCGAACCGTACTCAATCGATGGGCAATGACAACGGCTGTTCTGCCTTCCATCAGCCGATCCAATGCAGCCTGCACAATTTTTTCACTTTCTGTATCCAATGCGGATGTGGCTTCATCCAAAATCAAAATTTGCGGATTTTTTAAAATCGCTCTGGCAATAGCAATCCGCTGGCGTTGTCCGCCGGACAAGGCGTTGCCGCGATCGCCGACATGGGTATCATATCCATGCGGAAGAGCCATGATAAATTCATGGGCATTAGCAGCTTTTGCTGCTGCGATCACTTCTTCTTCCGATGCATCCAAGCGGCCGTATAAAATATTATCGCGCACACTGGCATTAAACAGCATCGTTTCCTGTGGCACTAAACCAATCTGCTGACGCAGTGATGAAAACGTAACATCTTGAATATTCACACCGTCAATCGTCAGTTTACCGCCGGTTATGTCATAAAAACGGGGCAGCAAATTGGCAACCGTCGATTTGCCGGCACCACTGGGGCCGACCAATGCGACGACCTGACCCGGTTTAACTTCCAAATTAAAATCGGTTAACGCTTCATGATCTTTATCATAGGCAAAAGATACATGATCAAATACAATGTGTCCCTGCACTTTGGGAAGGGCGATGGCATTTTTCTTTTCTTGTACTTCCGGCACCGTATCCAGTGTTTCAAATACGCGGTCCGCGGCAGCTAAAGATTTTTGAATATCGCCATAAATTTCACTGATACGCCGTACAGGGTTTGCCAAATTAATCGCATAAATTAAAAACGCAATCAATGCACCGGCTGTCATTTTGCCTTCAATAACACTCATGCCGCCGTACCAAATAATTCCGGTAACGGCAATGGCTGCAAAAAACTGAATAAATGGCGTAAGCATGGAAGTCAGTTTCGTCGTCGTCATCAAAGCCCAAAAGTTCTTATCATTTTGTACGACAAACCGTTTGATTTCAAAATCTTCCCGATTAAAAGAGCGAATAATACGAATCCCTGAAATGGCTTCTTCGAGCAGCGCCGTAATATCTGCCATTTTGCCTTGTACATCATGGCCGGCTTTACGCAGTCTGCCGCCAAAGAAATTAATCGTAACGACGACAAGGGGAACAATGACCAGTGTAAGGAGCGTCAACTTCCAATATAAGGCAAACATGGAAACCAACGACCCTGCTAAAATAACAGCTTCCTGGACAAAGGAAATTAAATTGCCGGCAATCGCCGTCTGCAACGCCGAAACATCATTGGTCAGGTTACTCATGATATTGCCGGTTTTGCGTCGATCAAAATACGACAAGGATAATGTCTGCAAATGGCGGTATAATTTTTCCCGAATATCGTTGACAATTTTTTGTCCGACAAAGCTCATTAAATATCGTTCACCAAAATAGAAAAAGCCGCGGAACAAAAACAATACTAAAATACCAATGACAATCAAGTTTAATGTCACGGTATCCTTATTGGCTAATACTTTATCAATGACGTCTTTGATCAGCCAAGGAACGACGACATTGCTGGCTCCCGAAAAAGCCATGCATATAACGGCTGCAACCAGCCGTTTTTTATAGGGCAGTACAAACCGTAATAATCGTCTGTAGCTTTGCCAGCTGTTATATTTTTTCATTCAATATGTTTCTCCTTAGCAAATTCTAATATCGTTTCGGCAATACGCTGTACTGCGCCTTCCGGTCCCATCGTACTGCGTACTTCCGCCATGGCCTTTTGCAATGCGTCGTGCCGTGCCGTATCGGTCAGCATAGGAACGACTATGTCGGCAATACGATCGGCCCTTACGTCATCCTGCCACAGTTCCGGCATAATCCGCCGTCCCATGATAATATTTGGCAATCCAATATTATCAATATGAACGAGAAGTTTGGACAGCCAGTATGTCAGCGGACTCACACGGTATACGAGCAGTGTCGGCAGACTCATTAAAGCTGTTTCCAACGTGGCTGTACCGGATGCGGCAATGGCTGCCGTGCTGACAGCCATCATATCATAGACATGACTATCTCCGATATGAATGGGAATAGGACGTTCGCCAATCAATTGTTCTAAAACACTGCGTTCAATCGTCGATGCCCGAGGCAGCAAAAACTGTACTTGCGGTACAGCTTGATGAATTTCTTCTGCTGCTGCCAGCATCGTTGGCAGCAATCCCTGTACTTCCTGCATGCGGCTTCCCGGCATCAACAAGACCGTTTGTTTTTGAGGGTCTAATCCAAAGTAAGAAATCGCTTCGTCCCGACTCATCGCAGCATGAACCGTATCTACTAGCGGATGCCCTTTATATACGACATTCGTTCCCATGTCTCGATACATATTGGCTTCAAACGGAAATAAGGAAATGGCTAAATCCGTATACTGGGCAATCGTATTTCCCCGACTTTTGTGCCATGCCCAAATGGTCGGCAAAATATAATAGACAACTGCAATGCCTGCTTCTTTCGCTTTTTTGATGAGACGCATATTAAATCCCGGGTAGTCAATACAAACCAATACATCCGGCTTTTCGTCTATCATCGTCTGTATCAGGAAATCGCGAAGACGGAAAAAAAACGGGATTTTTCGTATAATTTCTCCTACCCCAATGAATCCCAGGTTTTTAATATCATATACGATTCGCACGCCCGCTTCTTCCATCTTTTCTCCGCCCATGCCTATCAGTTCGACAGACGGATCTTGCCGTTTCATCATTTCTGCCAGCTTGGCACCATGCATATCACCCGATGCTTCACCTGCTGAAAACATAATTTTCATATGCATCTACCTCAAAAACTAAAAGGTCTTATTGACAGCACAAATACAAATATGATGGGCATTGGCTGTCTTCAATACGTCATCCTGTTCGACAAACAGCGTCCGTCCTGCTTCCATGGCCAGTACGGTACAACCGCTTTCTATCATAGATTGTATGGTCGTCAATCCGACAGCCGGTACATCAAACCGTACATCCTGATTAGGTTTCGCCACTTTAACAACGACGGCCTTTTCGCGACCCAGCATGCCGCCGCGGCGGATACAGGCATCGGTTCCTTCA
>CALBLM010000218.1 GCA_937895695.1 uncultured Megasphaera sp. | reverse complement strand
CGTTTGATGATTTTGGAAATGATGCGGCTATCAATCATCTCCTCTATGTATTTCGCAAACATCATGCGAAAGCAACATTTTTTGTACTGACGAAAAATATCATGAAAAATCCCAATATTATACGAGCCATTGCCATGGAAGGCCATGATGTCGCGTCTCACAGTGAAGAACATCATCCCATGAATGGTACGAACTATGCAAAGGCCTATGCACGGTATTTGGTGGATTACGGCACGGCAGATGCCAAGCTGCGTGATATTGTAGGAGATTTGCACCACAGCGACGGAACGCCTGTGTATCATCCCTATTTTCGTCCGCCAACGCTGACGGCAAGTCGGGCCGGGTTTAAAGCGTTATATGATACGGGCTATGAATACATCGTGGCAGGTTCTTACAGTACACATGATTATATGCAGCCCGATTTACAGCATATGATACAAGCCATTAAAGAAGGGATTTTTGACAAAAACGGACATGTCATTAAAGGAGCTGTCCTCGTTATGCATATGAGTGATACATCTGTGTATACCGCAACGGCATTGGATTTACTCATGACGATCAACGATGCCCGTGCTGATGATGACCCAGCAAAATTTTATCCAATGCCGTTATCAGCCTATTTGCGTGACGGCTATAGTCAAGCCGATTATACCCAAAATCGAATACGTAAAGAGAAAAAAATACAAGAGCGTGATTCATTAGAACAACAGGACCCCTCTCTTTTATATCAGAATATGGGATATTGAGGAACAGAACAATGAGCACACAGAAAAAAGCAGAAGAAACATTACAAGGAAAAGACATACGAAAAATTGTCCAACAAAAAGAAGTACAAGAAGCAATTCACCAAGCCCTTGATACGAAAGAAGATATTTTGTTGGAACCATTGGCAGACAGACGAAAACTACCAAATGTACCGGATAGCAGCCACGTGCGGACCAATGTAGACCGGCGCGGCACGGCGCGTGAAGAAACGGCAGAGTCCTATGCTATCAGTCAAGAAAAAGTAGCGTCAGGTCGGCGGTATCATGTCGATTATCCCGTGCAGCTTCGCATTCATACGGCCAGCGGTCAGGTCATTTTGGCAAAAGGCAGAGCGAAAAATCTCTCCGGTTCTGGCATCTTATGTGACATCCCCAGAGCCTATGTCAAAGCGGTAGAACAATCTGCCAAGGTTGAACTGTCTTTTGAAATAAAACCAGGAACGATGCCCGAAGGCTATGAAATGAAAATCAAAAATATCAAAGCCCATTGGGTACGTACTGTACCGTCAGCAGAAGAGCAACCGATAGTGGCTTGTGGCTTTCAATTTCAGGAATTGCTGGCCCAGTATACGCACAAACATCGCCAGCGATATATGTTGACCGTAGCTTCTGTGTTTATGCTGTTCGTTTCGTTATTTGTCATTTTATTGCGGGCTGAAAGTGTTCTTTATTTTGAGTTTAACCGTATGCTTTATTTGTATAGTATTTTGGCGGCAACCTTTTTGCTGACACGGTATTTATTTGGGGCATTTTATCGTCCTGTACCGATTAATCCAAAGTTTACGCCAGGCGTTACGGTCATTATTCCGTGTTTTAATGAAGAAAAATGGATTCGGCGGACAATTCTTAGTTGTATGAATCAAGACTATCCGCCGGAGCAATTAGAA
>CALBLM010000217.1 GCA_937895695.1 uncultured Megasphaera sp. | reverse complement strand
ACGCACCGCGTCATCAAGAGCCAGTCAGTCAACGGGGAGTCGTATGTCGAGCAGGAATATGTAGACGATCCGAACGCAAAAATCAACCTTTTGGGTATGAAACAGGACGAAGTGAAACAGATCCTTATTGACGCCGGGGATAGCGCGGACGAGCTGAACGTATAATGGGCCCCTTGTCAAGACCACTTGTTAAAATCTTAAGCGTGTCACCCGGCGAGTTATCTTAAGCAGCAAAACAGCCAAAGTAAAGTTCATTAGGCACTTTGTAGCCTAAAGCTTCATGAGGCCGTACGCTGTTGTAATCATCCACGTATTGGTTAATCAGTTGGCGAAGTTCTCTCGGAGTCTGATATTCGTTGGGATAAAGCTGTTCCGTCTTAAGACTGCGGAACCAGCGCTCAATCATGATGTTATCGGCCCAGCGGCTCCTGCCATCCATGCTTTGCCGGATATTCAGGCTTCGAAGCAGATCTTTGTAGTCGGTGCTGGTAAACTGGCTGCCCTGATCGGAATTGATGATGGCCGGAACGCCACATTCTTTGACTGTTTCTTTTACGGCATGAATGACATATTCTGTCTCCAGACTGTCGGAAAGGTAATGACCGACCAGACGCCGGCTATACCAGTCGATGATTGCAGTCAGGTACATATGGCCGTGCGGCATCGTGATATAGGTGATGTCGATTGACCATACCTGGTTGGGAAATGATACGCTGTAATTGCGCAGCAGATAAGGCACAATGCCCTCCTTGAAATTCCGTTTGGAGAGATTTGGTTTTGGATAAACGGCATAGATGCCCATTTTCAGCATGAGCCGCCGCACTGTCTTACGGCAGATGGAAAAGCCCTCTTCCTGCAGTTTGGTGACAATCTTGCGGGACCCGAGATAAGGGCATCTGGTGTGCCAATAGTCAATGCGTGCCATGAGAATTTCGTCAAGCTCTGCTGCCGCGTGAATTTGCTTTGTCGGCGTGTAATATAAGTCGGAACGATTTAATCCTAACAGCTTGCATTGGCGCCGTACGGACAAGCCATTATTCTTTCGAATCATACTTCGGGATTCTTGGAATGGCTTCTCCAGCTTGGCGAAAGCAATCCTGAAGAAAATCACGTTCCAGTGTCAGTTGGCCAATAGTCTTGAGCATCTGGTCGTTCTTTTTCTTCAGGTCGTCCTCCTTTCTCTGAACGGCCTTACGCTCAGAATCTGCGCCAAAGGCAAGATGGGCATTTTGCAGGAATTCCTGTTTCCATTTCCGAACCATGTTCGGATTCAGGCCGTTCTCAGAAGCGATGACATTAAGCTCCTTGTCGCCCTGAAGGATTGACAAGATGATCTTGGTTTTGAATTCAGACGTATACTTTTTTCTTGGCATGATGGCAACCTCCAATTTTGTTACCTCTACTATATCATGCACGCTTAAAAATTTCAGTTCTGGTCTGAATTCATGGGCCCATTATACTGCGCTTCTTCCGCATGGACCTCGGCTACCGCTACGACGTCACGGGCATG
>CALBLM010000216.1 GCA_937895695.1 uncultured Megasphaera sp. | reverse complement strand
AGGTATGTCTGTGATACCATCTTTTGTTACGCCTGTCTCTGCTGCTGAAATAGTACAAACACAACAAGCCGTGAAAAGCGATCGCTGGCAGAGCGATGTAAAGAAAGGCATTAATGATTTCATTACTGCTTATGGCAAAGATTCACCGTCTTATAACAAAAATAATCCTCCCTATGCTGTCTTTGATTTCGACAATACCACATCTATCTTAGATGTAGAAGAACAGTTAGAAATTTGGCAACTCGATCATCTTGCCTTTGCCATTCCGCCAGAACAAATAAAAGCTATCTTGCTCACAGGAATTCCACAAGACAAATTAGATGCCACCTACGGTGCTGATAATGGTGAAGGCCGAGCCGTTACAATCCGTAGTGCTATCAACGATGCAGCAAAAGCCTATGCGATATTGTATAATAAAGGACTTGTAAATCCAATGGGTAGTTCTCTTTCACCAGACGTTCAATCCAGCCCTGATTATTTGGAATTTAAATCCAAAATGCGCTGGCTTTATGATGCCATCGGCGAAACAATGGATGCCTCCGTATCCTATCCCTGGGTTACATACTGGTATACGGGCATGACACCCCAACAGGTATTTAACCTAGCATATCAATGTGATTCCTATTACGGAAATCCTTTAAAAGGTCAAACTTGGACAACAGGAACTTACAAAAGCCCTGAAGGGTATTTATCTGAAGCCGGATCTGTCAGTGTCAGCTATAAAGCAGGGATTACAGTAACTCCTGAAATGCGCGAACTGTATAGTGCCTTATCTCGCAATGGCATTGACATCTATATTTGCTCTGCTTCGCCTGTCGATGTCGTTCGTGCTGCTGCCGCTTACTTTAAACTGCCTGGAGTCAAAGCCGTTCTTGGCATGACAAACAAACTCGATGCCAATGGACGTTATCTTAATCAATACGATTATGATCTTCACGCTCAAACGCAAGGTGTTGGTAAGTCTGAAACAATTAATAAACTTCTTGTTTCCAAATACAATGGACATGGTCCAAGTTTTACAGCCATGGACTCTCAAGGAGATTTCAATTTCTGCACAGAATTTAAGGATACAAAGGAAGTTCTCGTCATCAATCGAACACGTAAAGACGACGCCGCTCTTTGTGCTGCTATTGCAGTATATCAAAAAAAGAAAGGCATTGATCTAAAAGAAGCCAATAAAAACGGAGATAGTCTATTTTTACTTCAAGGTCGAAATGAAAATAAGGGAGAATTTTGGAACAATGAACAAACAGAACTCCTCGGAAAAAAGACACCAACAAATCTTTCAGACAAAGGAACACATGCAGAAAATGAACTAGAACAAGGGAAAAACATTGCTCATGTTTTAAAAGACAATACAAAATTAAAAGAAGCATATCACGGTTATAAAACCCGATAAGTATCTCCCGTTATGTAGTCACGTTTACAGGTAATTCGTATAGATATTATTTGTATAATCATGTTATACTTATATAATGGTTTTTAATAGCTTCTCATAGACCGATTCGAATTGTAATTCAAATCGGTCTATTTTTTATAGAAAATCAGTTTTTTCATGGATATCAAGTGACCTAATTTCTCCAACGCATTTCGTATCTTTTAAGGGATTTTTAAAACATAGTATAAATTTATTGACTTGATTTAAAAATCGTATTAGACTGATATATTATATAAAACTGGCTTTATTGTATACTATAACAAAAAAGTAATTTAGGAGGGTTCATAATGGACGAATTAAAAAAACGTATTCTGGAGGACGGCATTATTATTGACAACCGAATTTTGAAAATTGACAATTTTCTAAATCAGCAAATTGATACAACGCTTATCAATCACGTAGGTCAAGAATTTGCCCGCCGTTTTCAAGGAACGCATATTGATCGTATCGTTACTATTGAATCTTCCGGTATTGCTGTTGCTTACGCTGTTTCCTTGGCTATGAATAACTTACCTATTGTATTTGCCCGCAAGAAAAAGTCATTATTAACCAAGGGAGAACAGTATACAGCAAATATCTATTCCTATACAAAACAAGAAGAATATACAGCTTCTATTAGTAAATCATACTTACATGCCGGAGAAACTATCCTGATTATTGATGACTTTTTAGCTAGCGGCGCCGCTGCCATCGGTCTGACAAATCTTGCTAAAAAAGCTGGCTGTAAGGTGGCCGGCATTGGTATTGTAGTAGAAAAAACATTTCAATGCGGCCGTCATAAATTAGAAGAAGCTGGTTTTCGTGTTGAATCGTTAGCTCGTATTTCTCGTTTTGAAAATAATAAGCCTATCTTTGCTGATTAATTTTTCATACTGCCGCGTCTCATAGTCGCGGCCTTTTTCATCTGTATGCAACAGGGAGGTTCCATATGAGAGCGCAATTTTTTGATGGCTTTGATTTCGACAAATTTAAACTTAGCATTGTAGCAATTGAACACGTTGATGAATTCTTTAATATCGAAGAATTTGGATTACATCCCATTATGTATAATGAAGCTTGTTTGCGCGGCTATACATGTATTTTTGGCTTTAATGATGAAAGAATGCTGACATTGCACAAATTGCTGACGAACAATAATGGCATGGAACCCCCAGCGATTGACGGCATCAAGCCAATTTCATTTCATTCGCCTGCAGGAGATCTGAAATATGAACTTCATCACGTAATGGACTATACAGGTTCACTGCTAATTGCCAACGGCTTTATCGATAAGTATTTTGTTCCCTTTGGTTTTCAATTACCTCATGCGTTTCGAAAAGTTTTCGAACTCACATTTCGAAATGGTTTATTTATAAAAGTGACAGACCGTTCTGAGGCAGCCCGTCAGCTTCGCATTGAATTTGAAGAACCAGTCCCGCCCAAGAAAAAAATGGAAATGCGTGTCGCCGGTTTACTGCAAAAATCAGAGGAATATGGTTTTGATGACGAAACCATAGAACAATATATGGATTTAAGTTATGACACGAAATATTTATTCTAGTTAAGAAAATTTTTCCATCATTTATATTGATAATACTGTAACCGCGAGTATTTTTATACCACTATGTTATTTGCTGATTGGATGAAGCGGCATATGTTCGTATGCACAAATGAAACGTGTTCACAAAAATAATATTTCATATAAAAAAAGCGTATAAATACACTACGGCAATTTCCAATATAAAATGCCAAGTATTCATACGCTTCTTTAATGTTGAAACACCAATCAAAAATGCCGGTATCTCTGAAAAAAATTATGTTGTCATAGAGAGTATTATCCTTTCGCTACATAACCAACGCCACGCACAGTGCGTATACAACGACGTCCCCTTTCCTTACCTATTTTTTCGCGAATATATCGAATATATACATCAACAATATTCGTATCTCCTACATAATCGTAACCCCATACTTCTGCTACAATACGTTCTCTCGTCATAACTACGTCTTTATTGCGAACTAAATAGACTAACAATTCAAACTCTTTTTTCGTTAGTAATATCGGTGTGGACTCAACAACCACTTCGTGTCTATTCAAATATACCGTAATATCTTGCAAATACAAAACCGTTTCTGTTGCCGGTTGGGCATCTCTTTCCCGTAAAAGAACACGAATTCTAGCAAATAACTCTTTACTGTTAAATGGTTTTGTAATATAATCATCCGCTCCTAAATCTAAACACCCTACTTTCGTGTCTACATCATCTTTTTTCGAAAGCATCATAATCGGTACATTCGATATTTCACGAATACGTTTACAAATCGCCACTCCATCAATATCCGGAAGAATAACATTTAGGATAATTAAATTATAATCATTTTGCACAATGCGATCCAACGCCGCTATGCCTTCATATTCCATGTTGCAGTCATATCCTAAATGTTCCAGTTCGGTTTGAATATAGCCGGCTACCTTTTTTTCATTTTCTACAATTAATATTTGCGCCTTATCATTCATTCAATACGCTCCTTTATATTTTTTTACGATTATTTTACTTATCATTATACCTTATTTATGCTGATTTTTGTACTCATATTTAGATGACTTATATTAAAGTATGATGTTAGAATTATGATAAATATACATAAAACAAAAACCGACTTTTTTATACAAAGTCGGTTTTTGTTTTATGTATGTTATGGTGAAAATCAAAAATATCTTAAAAAATCTTTTTCAAAACGATAGTCTGGTTACGATTCGGGCCTACAGAAACAATACCCAGCGGTACGCCAACAAGCTGACTAATGCGTTCTACATAATGACGTGCTGCTTCCGGCAATTCATCATAAGACTTGCATTTAGAAATCGGAGTTTTCCAACCTGGCATTTCTTCGTATACCGGTTCAACATTTTCCAATACCTCTAAGCTTGCTGGATATTCTTTAAGTAATTCTCCCTTAAATTTATATCCCGTGCAAATCTTAATAGTATCCAGGTTATCCAATATATCCAAACGAGTAATTGCTAAATAATCTAAGCTGTTAAGCATAGCCGCATATTTTACAACTGCTGTATCCAACCAACCGCAACGGCGGGGACGACCTGTAACCGTGCCAAATTCATGGCCTGTATTTCGCAGCATATCACCAATTTCATTAATTTGTTCAGCCGGGAATGGACCTGCACCAACACGTGTGGTATACGCTTTGACAACACCTACGATATTTTCCATACGGCGAGGACCTACGCCAGAACCAGTGCAAGCACCGCCAGCTGTTGGGTTGGAGCTGGTAACAAACGGATACGTACCATGATCCAAATCAAGCATCGTAGCCTGTGCTCCTTCAAACAAGACTTTTTTACCTTCTGCAACATACACGTTCGCAGAGTAATCTGTATCTTTTACATACTGACGGATTTGATCTGCATATCCTAAGTATTCTTTCAATACTGTATCATAATCAAAGCCTTCACAACCATAATACTTTTCGAACAGTCGGTTTTTTAATTCAATATTCATGCGCAGTTTTTCAGCAAAAACATCTTTATTCATTAAATCGCCGACACGAATACCTACACGATTTACTTTATCTGCATAGCAAGGACCAATGCCATTTTTCGTCGTACCGATTTTAGCATCGCCTTTTAATTTTTCGTCTTCTTCATCAATACGAATATGATACGGCATAATGACATGAGCACGCGTAGAAATTTCCAATTTGCTGATCTGTACACCTTTAGATGTCATTCCGGCAATTTCCTCTAATAAAACAGCAGGATTAACAACAACACCGCTGCCAATGATGCAGGTTTTGTCAGAGAACAAAATTCCAGACGGCAAAAGACGCAGTGCAAAAGCCTGATCATCAACAACAACCGTATGACCTGCGTTGTTGCCGCCTTGCGAGCGAACGACGACATCTGCTTTTTGTGCCAAATAATCTACGATCTTACCTTTACCTTCATCACCCCATTGGGTGCCTATTACCATTGCTGTAGCCATTTATTCAACATCCCTTCATGAACTTTCAAATTAACAAACATCTATATTATACACGAAAACAGTTTAAATTCCTATCTATATAGAAAAATATATCAAAAAATCATAAAAATATAATTTCTTTATGTTTATTTAATTCATCTAAAACAGAATCTTTTTATATTTTTTTATTTCGCTTACAAAATAATTCGGAGAAAAATTAGATTTTTATGCCATTTTAAGATATAATAGTGAATAAAACTTTAACCCATTTTTGATTACCAAGGAGAGATTATTCATGCTTTTTGATACATGTCATATTGGCGGCATCGATGCAGTCTGCCCAATTGTCCGTTCTGCTACATTCGAAGGAATGGCTGATGAACACGGCTATCCTACAGAAAACCTAACGCAAGTCTACACACGTCTTGCAGACGGCGGGATTGGCATTATGATCACGGGAATGATGGCAGCCAGCTCTTTGGAACCGCGTCAGCATCGTCAAATTTGTATTGATACGGATAGCTGCATTGCCCCGCTTGCAGCTATGACACGCCAGGTTCATGAACATCATGGCAAGATTATTGCCCAAATTGTTGTCATGGGTTCATCCATTATGCTGCCTGAAGGATCCAACCGTATTATTGTTAGTCCTAGCGGCGTAACAGAAAAGCTGGGAAAAATTACGCAAGAGTCACATGCGTTGACAATAGAAGAAATTTCCCGTCTGGTAAATGATGTCGGCAAAGCAGCTCTTCGTGCCAAAAAAGCCGGCTTTGACGGGGTGCAATTTCATAGTGCGCATGGTTATTTATCCAGCAAATTTTTATCTCCATACTTTAATCGACGTACAGATAACTATGGCGGTTCCTTAGAAAATCGCGCTCGTTTTCTATTAGAATGTACTGCTGCTATGCGCCGTGAAGTCGGAAATGATTATCCCATTTGGGTAAAATTAAATTGTGCCGATTTCATGAAAGAAGGCAGTTTTACCTTCGAAGAAAGCCAACAGGTAATGCATTGGCTTGCACAACAAAAAATTAACGCCATTGAAGTCAGCGGTGGCAATATGTCCTCCTTACCGCGTAAAGGACCAATTCGTGCCATTCGCCGTACGAAAGAACCAATGTATTTCGCTCACTATGCCGCAACAGTTGCCGAACAGCTGCATGAACAAGTAGATATTGGCGTAGTTGGCGGTTTTCGACAAGTACAAGAAATCCAATCTACACTGGCAGATACGCATTTAGCATTTATTTCTATGTGTCGTCCATTACTGCGTCAACCCGATTTGCCAAATTTATGGAAAAACGGCAGTCAAGATCCTGCTACCTGTATTTCTTGTTCTCGGTGTTTTGGTGCCGAAGATGTGGACTGTATCTTTCATAAAAAAGACTGAGTATCTGTGAAGGATTTTTCCCTGCCTATCTAGAATTGTATTGTATATGTATATTCTATGCCAAAGGAGAGGTGGCGTGAATGGGAATTGTTACACTAATAATCATCATGCTGATTGTTATTATTACATTATTATGTCTTCCCATATCCTATACATGCAGATTGTATATTGGTTCGCCATTTCATATATCCGGCACGCTTTGCTGGTTAGGACGTGTAATCTCCTATACGTGGCAATATACTTCAGGCTATCATCCCCAAACAGATTGGCATATTCTAGGGAAAACGTATCAGTCATCTAAAATGCCCTTACACGATGAGGACTTAACCAAAGAACAACAGGAAAAAATTATACACGAACTCACTAAAGAAGAACATGCAGTAACGTATGACGAACTACGTACAGCCAAGCATACCGATGGGTCTGTCAAAAAAAAGGATACCTCTTTTCCTTGGAAATCTTTCATTTGTACACAGGAATTTGCGTTCGCGTTTTTTGCATGGCTGCAGAAACTACTCTATTTATCCCGTATTCGCACGCTGACGCTAACCGGTACACTAGGATTAACGGCACCACACAAAACAGGCATACTTGCCGGCGCGTTATATGCGGTTATCCCATCTAGTATTACAGCTCTTCATTTTAATTTTATATCCGAAGAGTATGATTGTACGATACATGCATCGGGTCATATCTGTATAGCGGCCGTACTATCCAGTTCTATTACATTTCTTTTATCTCGACCCGTCCGTCATCTGCTAATCCAGTGGCATACAGCAAGAAAGGAAGAAAACCATGGATAATTCATATATCAAAAATAATCTGGAAACGATTTTCGAAAGTTTTAAAGAAATGATAAAAGTAGAAACCGTAGTAGGAGAAGCGGTTCATATTGGGGATGCTATCCTTGTTCCTTTTGTTGATGTTACATTTGGTTTTGGCTCCGGCGGAATGAATGGAAAAACAGAAACAGGCCGTCAAAGTGCCGGTGGCGGTGGTGGCGCGAAATTAGAACCTGCTGCTATTTTAGTCATAAAAGGTGATAGAGTAGAAATGTTCTCTATCAAAAAAGATGGCTACCAAGCATCTGCTTTTGAAAAGTTAATCGCCATGGCACCGGAAATCATTGAAAAAATGAAAAAAGATAAATATATATACATTAAAGATGAAGATGAAAACCAACATACCGATAAATAATAATTGGAACTTTTTACTTCATTTTTTGTTACAGTATGGTTACAACAGTTGTTATTTTATGATAAGTCTGATATAATACAACAAAACACAATACATGAGGTCATCTCATACTCTTAGGAGGGTTAGAATATGAAATTAAAAAAACAAATCGCTTCTCTTGCAGTTCTCGGCATGATGAGCATTGTTACCGCAACTTCTGCATTTGCATCCGGTGTAGGTTACGTAAATTTTGATACACTTATTTCTTCTCATAAAGATTATCCAAAAGTAAGTGCTCAAATGCAAGGTGCTTTCAAAAAAGCTGATGAAGAATTTACCAAAAAATCTGCTTCATTGAAAACGGATCAAGAAAAACGTGATTTAGCAAAACAGTTAAATCAGCGTATTACCGATTTAGAAAATAAATTAGTCGTTCCTATGGAAAAAGATGTCGTTCAAGCGGTAGAACAAGTCCGTAAAGACAAAGGATATGACTGCATTGTCGTACAAGGTTCTATTATTGCTGGTTACGAAAATGCCAAAGATGAAACCCAAGACGTTGTGAATATCTTGAAAAAATAAGCTTTATTGCTGCTAATCCTCAGACAAGTATTTGTCTGAGGATTTTTTTATATACATTGCTTCAGGTATTTTTACCTTTTTTGTTGACACATACCCCATACGGGTATATTATGTTTATATACCCGTATGGGGTATGTAAACATAATATACGGAGGGACGCTATATTGGAAGAAAATAATACTATACATTGTTGTTGTTCAACAGGAAAATTCAAACATAGAGATCGAAATAGCAAAGAATATAAAAGTCTCATTACACGATTAAATCGTATTGAAGGGCAAATACGAGGAATTCGTAATATGGTTGAATCCGATCGCTATTGTGTTGATATTTTGACACAAGTCACAGCTGTACAATCTGCATTAAATTCTTTTAATAAATTATTACTATCTCAACACATAAAATCATGCGTTGTTCATGACATTCGGGAAGGTAAAGATGAAGTGGTAGATGAACTTGTCTGTACACTGCAAAAATTAATGAAGTAAAGGACTGATGACATGAAGCATGAAAAGTATCTGATAACAGGAATGAGTTGCTCTGCCTGCTCATCCCGCGTTGAAAAGGCTGTTTCCAAATTAGACGGCATACATAAAGCCAGTGTCAATTTGTTGACGAACAGCATGCAAGTAGAGTATGATGAAACCAAATTAGACAGCCATGGCATTATCGAGGCAGTTGTACATGCCGGTTACGGTGCATCTCTTCCGGAAAAAAAGACTGCTGTTCAAACAGACGCAAATGCAGTTGATACGTCTTCACAGGAAATCAAATCGATGAAGCATCGTCTCATATGGTCGATTATTTTTCTAATTCCGACCATGTATATTGCCATGCACCATATGTTTTTAGAATGGTTTGGCCTGCCTGTCCCGGAAGGATTTAAAGCCGTATTTCACGGCCCTGAAAATGCGATTACCTTTGCATTCTCTCAGTTTTTGCTTATTCTTCCCATTATGTATCTAAACCGTAAGTATTATATTAATGGGTTTCGCAATCTTTTCCATGGGGCTCCCAATATGGACAGTTTAGTCGGCATGGGGTCGATGGCATCTGCTATTTTTGGAGCTTTTGCCATATTTCGTATAGGCTGGGGTATGGGCCACAGTGATTGGGCCCTCGTAGAAACATACAGTTCAAATTTATATTTTGAATCTGCCGGCATGATTGTTACTTTGATTACAGTCGGAAAATATTTAGAAACACGTGCAAAAGGAAAAACCAGTGCAGCCATTGAAAAACTCATGAAATTAGCACCTAAACAAGCTTCTGTCCTGCGCAATGGAGTCGAAACGATTATTCCTATTGATAAGTTAGTGGTTGGCGATGAAATTATTGTGCGTCCCGGCGAACAGATTCCTGCAGATGGTACAATTTGCCAAGGGACAACCAGTATTGATGAATCGGCAATTACAGGGGAAAGTATTCCTGTAGAAAAACAACCTGGCGATACAGTCACATCGGCAACCATGAATAAAACAGGCGCTATTCATTTTCTTTCCAACCGTGTCGGTGCCGACATGACGATCAACCAAATCATTCATCTCGTTGATGAAGCAAGTGCCAGTAAAGCCCCGATTGCTAAAATAGCAGATAAAGTCGCCGGTATTTTTGTACCCGCAGTCATTACGCTGGCTATTCTTGTTACGATGATTTGGTATTTTATACTTGGTACTGATTTAGAATTTGCCTTTTCCATTGGCATTTCTATTCTTGTTATTTCTTGCCCTTGTGCCTTAGGATTAGCTACACCGGTAGCTATTATGGTAGGGACGGGAAAAGGCGCCGAAAACGGCATTTTAATCAAATCGGGCGATGCACTGGAAACGGCACACGCCATTGATACTGTCGTCATGGATAAAACCGGTACGATCACAGAAGGAAAGCCTCGCATTACTGATATAAAAACATATGCAGGAAAAGAAGACGAACTGCTTTCTTTGGCAGCCGGCATGGAGCAGGGGAGTGAACATCCCCTTGCAGAAGCAATCATCACCTATGCCGAGGAACATCATATTGCCCCGACACCTGTCGCGGATTTTAAGGCCTTGTTTGGCCGCGGCATTCAAGCATCTATAGGTGAAAAAACATATTATGCCGGCAATGAAGCGCTCATGAAAGAAATTCAGGTCGACATTTCACCGTACCGCGCATGCTTGGATGCATTGGCTGACGAAGGAAAAACCCCCTTGATTTTTGCGGACAAAGAAGAAATTATCGGTATAATTGCGGCTGCCGATATGGAAAAAGCCAGCAGTGCGGCTGCCATTTCTTTATTTGAAAAAATGGGCATTCATGTAGTTATGCTTACAGGCGATAATAAGCGTACTGCCGAGGCTATCCGCAAACGGCTTCATATTCCTGCTGTCATCGCTGAAGTACTGCCGCAGGATAAAGAAAAACACATTGCACAACTGCAGGCAAAAGGTCATACCGTTGCTATGATTGGCGACGGTATCAATGATGCTCCTGCTCTTGCCAAAGCAGATTTAGGCATGGCAATTGGTGCCGGCACAGATGTTGCTATTGAAAGTGCCGATGCCGTGCTAATGCGCAACGACTTGCTAGATGCCGTCAGTGCCGTTCGCTTGAGTAAAGCTGTCATCAAAAACATTAAAGAAAATTTATTTTGGGCCTTTTTCTACAACGTCATTACGATTCCGTTAGCCGCCGGACTTTTATATCCTGCATACGGAATCAAGCTAAGCCCTATGATTGGTGCCGCGGCTATGAGCATGAGTAGTGTATGCGTTGTCATGAACGCCCTGCGCTTGCGTTTCTTCAAACCAAATCACATCGTTGGAATTGTTTCACGTGAAACAACACATGAAACTTCCCATATACATTCTACAGAAACTATACAGAAAGAAGGAATTTCTACGATGAAAACAACATTACACATTGAAGGCATGATGTGCCAGCATTGCCAAAAACACGTTCATGATGCATTAGCTGCTATGGACGGAGTTACAGATGTCACGGTTGACTTAGAAGGCAAAAAAGCCGATGTTACAACAACAAAAGATATTTCAACAGATGCATTTGCCAAAGTTATTGCTGATGCTGGGTATGAATTAGTAAAATAAATTTTTTCTTTGCAGTGTTACACAAATCCCCCTGTCATGTTTCACGTGAAACATGACAGGGGGATTTGCTATCTATACGGGTAACGTAAAGCTAAATACAGTTCCTTTTCCAATTTGACTATGTGCCACAATCGTACCGCCATGACTTTGAATAAATTGTTTCGCCAATGCTAAACCAATACCACTGCCACCGCTCTTGCGATTTCTTGATTTTTCAGTACGATAAAAACATTGAAAAATATGTTTTAAATCTTCTTCAGCAATACCATTTCCTGTATCAGCAATATCTGTTTGAATCATCTTTTTCCCATTTGCATAACATATAGATGTTTGAATGCGAATTGCACATCCTGATTCGATATATCGAATGGCATTATTCAAGATATTATAAATCACTTGATTAATACGATCCCTATCAGCCATAATATCCGGTAATTCCGGATATAATCGCATGCAAACATGTATTTTCTTTTCATCACATAAAGGCTGCATCATATTGACCGCTCGCTCTAATAACACATTCATTTGTATGAGCTCCTTATGTAATGCCAATTCATTCACTTCTGCCAATGACAAGTCCCGCAAATCTTGAATCAATCGACCCATCCGCAACACTTCATCTTCCATAGATAAAAATGTCGTTTTCTCTGAAGGAATTACATCATCAATCATTCCTTCCAAATTACCTTGAATAATTGCTAACGGCGTACGCAATTCATGGGCAATACTTGCAAATAATTGTCGCCGCATAGCATCATTGCGTGCCAACTGTTCTGACATCGTATTCAATGTTTCTGCTAATATACCAACTTCGTCATGTCGCTTAACGAATACTGTTTGTCCATATTTTCCTTTTTGCATCGTCCGAACAGCTGCTGTTAAATCCAATAGGGGAGCTGTTAATTTACGAACAATGACATAACTTACGACAACACTCAAGAGAATCATTCCCAGTCCAACCCAAAACAGAGACTGATGAATAGACGAAATATAATGCCGTTCCGCCGCACCATGCATCATATGATGTGTAATTTCCGCAGCAGCATTCATTTGCAGATAATTGGAAAACTGACTGTCCATCTGTATATTCACTAAAATCAGCAATACCAAGATCGTTACAAATAGGAGAATAAACACCATGCCTGTTAATCGAAATACTAAACTTTCATACCGTTTCATGACTGCCTCCGGCAAACTTATAGCCAATTCCATAGACTGTTAAAATATAGGTAGGCTTGGCAGCATTAGGTTCTAATTTTTTTCTTAAATTACGAACATGGGTATCAATCGTTCGTTCATAGCCTTCAAAACTATAGCCGCCTTGTGCTTTTTCCATCAGTTGCATCCGACTAAATACTCTGTCCGGTGAAGAGGCTAGTACTTCTAATATATTAAACTCTGTCGGTGTTAGCACAATAGGCTTGCCGTCCCGTTCAACGGTAAACTTTTCTTTATCAATAACTAAATCGCGAATGATATATTTTTTATGTTGTTGAATAACTTCGCCACGCACACGACGCAATAAACTGTGTACACGCGCAACTAATTCTCGAATGTTAAACGGTTTACTGACATAATCATCGGCACCAATATTGAATCCAATCAGTCTATCTGTTTCATCTTCTTTCGCTGTCAGAAAAATAATGGGGATGTCACTGAACTGCCGTACACGACGACAAACTTCAAATCCATCAATTCCCGGCATCATAATATCTAAAACCATAATTTGCGGTCCATGTTGTTTCAATACTTGTATGGCTTCCATACCATCATTGGCACTATATACAATACACTGCTCTTGTTTAAAATACGAGCATAAGAGAGAACAAAGCTTTTCATCATCATCTACAATTAAAATAGAGTAGGGGACCAAAACCAAAACCTCCTTATCATCATATCTATCTGTATTGTATCATGTTCTTTAGCAAATCAGTATTGTTTCACGTGAAACAAAAAAAATAAAGGGACTGTCAAAAATGAAACATCATTTTTGACAGTCCCAGAAAGCGGTTATTAAAAATTGAACATTACTTCATGTTCATTGTTTGATGGTTCATGGAAGAATGATCCATCATATGATTCATTTGCATTGGCTGTTTAGGTGGCATGTATCCTGCTAATTGTGGATCGGCCATGCCAAATACCATCGCAAAATGAGTAAAGACAACAAAAAGAATCATTAGAATAACATGATGCATCGTTTTCTTTTCTGATGTATTATGTTTATCCATAATACCGAATTCTTGAGCCAATAAAAGTACAGATGGGATGATAGCTAATACATACGACCATACAGCAATGTAATCAATCGGACCACGCCACTGAATAGTTGGAATATACGATGTTCCTAGATAAATAACAACACAAATAAAAAAAAGACCTAAGATAATTGTGGCTGCATGACTGACACCTTGCCACGTTTCGCTTCTCTTATCCTTATAAAAAAGAGTGAAAATGCCTGCAGCTAAAATAGTTTCGGCCAATACCATTGGAACTAGCATGAATATGATTAAGTTCCATGGTTGATGCAATGAAAGCAACTGCATATAATGGGTCATTACCATACTTCAATTCCTCCTCATAATTCAATATTCAAGATATAGTATATCGAGAAGATATAAAAATCGTATGTACAAATTATGAAGATATTGTGAAGATACTCAACATTACATCTTAATAAAGAAAAGGCCGATGATTACCGATTGCATCCATGCGTATCATGGCTATTATGTGTATCATGACAATATGTCGTCGTAGAACATTCTGCCATCTTAGCATTCGGCGTTGTGTTGGTATTCACCGTATTGGCAAAGGCCGTTACCATACTCAACATCATCAATATACCAAAAACACCTAATAATTTCTTTTTCATACAGATCATCTCCTTTTATTATTTATCTATTGATATATTTATTATACATTGCAATTATAGAGAAAAAAAGAAGATTATATGAAAATAGTATGAAGATATGTTTCACGTGAAACATATCTTCATACTATTTTTTCTATCCTATTCGGTTCGCATAACAACAGCTACTCATAAGCTGTTATCCCATATCACCATGATATTCATACTGCCGTACTTCACGAATGCAATTTTTTTCATCAACCATAACAACTGTCGGTTTATATTGTTTAGCTTCATCTTCAGAAAAAAAGGCATAAGCCATAATAATAACAATATCGCCAGGCTGTGCTAACCGAGCTGCTGCGCCGTTTAAACAAATTACGCCTGAATTTCGAGGTCCTGGTATCGTATAGGTTTCGAACCGTTCGCCATTATTATTGTTCACAACTTGCACACGTTCATTTGGCAGAATACCGGCTTGCTCCATAAGCGCTGCATCAATCGTAATACTTCCCATATAATGCAAATTAGCTTCTGTTACCGTTGCGCAATGAATTTTAGATTTCAATAAATTTAACAACATCATTAATGCTTCTTTCCTAAAATAACATTATCAATCAAACGAGTTTTCCCAATCCGAACAGCAATGGCTAACAAGCTTTCTTGATCCACTGTTTGAATAGGCAGCAAAGCCGGGAAAGAAAATAAATCAACATAATCAATCGAGGCCATCGGTTCATTCTGAATTTCTGTCGTAACGATTTGTTTCAATGTATCTACATCTTTTTCACCGGCTTCATATGCTGCTTTTGCTTTACGAAGGCTGCGTGATAATACAAGTGCCGCTTCTTTTTCAACGGGCGAGAGGTATGCATTTCGTGAGCTGCGGGCTAAACCACTTTCTTCACGGACAATAGGAACCATATTAATATGAATCGGGATATTCAAATCACTAACAAAACGACGAATAACAACGACCTGCTGCGCATCTTTCTGTCCAAAGAATCCTTCATCAGCACGCGTAATATTCATCAATTTAGTAACAACCGTAGCTACACCACGGAAATGAATGGGACGCTGAGCACCGCAAAGTTTATGCGTAATATCGCCTTCTACATTGACATATGTGCAATATCCTTCGGGATACATTTCAGCTGGTTCAGGATGGAAGACCGCATCAACGCCAACGCTTTCCAATTTTTTGCAGTCTTCTTCAAAACGGCGTGGATACGCTTCATAATCTTCGTTCGGTCCAAATTGCGTTGGATTAACAAAAACTGAAGCCACAACAACATCACATTTCGCTTTTGCAGCACGCATCAATGTTAAATGTCCTTCATGAAGGGCTCCCATTGTAGGAACTAAACCAATAACTTTTCCTGCTTTTTTTACTTCTGCAGCATATGCCTGCATATCTGCTACGGTACGAAAAATTTTCATGATATTCTGATACTCCTTTTACTACACCATATGAATAGATTTTGCTTTTTCTACATTGGCATGATGTTGATTTTCATCACGCCGTGAAAAGAAATTTGCCATAATAGACCCTGAAATATTGTGCCATACGCTAAAAATAGCTCCGGGAATGGCCGCTGCCGGATTAAAATATAACACAGCCAAGGAAGCTGCCATTCCAGAATTCTGCATGCCAACTTCAATCGCAACAGTCCGCGCTTTTTTAGAATTGAGTCGCACCATACGTGCCATGCCATAGCCCAATGCCAATCCGCAAATATTATGAAGTATAACAATAACAGCCATTAGCGGTCCTACTTCAAATAAACGCGATGCTCCTAAGGATACGACGATACCAACTAAAAAAATAATCGTCAATACCGAAATAACAGGGAGAGCCGGTAACACTTTGGTCACAGCTGGGCGGAAAAAATGATTGAATGCTAATCCCAGTACGACTGGCAGTAAAACCATCTCTGCAATAGATATCATCATCGCCGTGAAGGATACGTCAATCCAAGCATCTGCCAGTATCCAAGTCAGCGCAGGCGTCACAATCGGTGCTAACAACGTTGTTGCCATTGTCATCGATACAGATAAAGCAACGTCGCCTTTCGCTAAATACGAAATGACATTGGATGCCGTACCACCGGGACAGGTTCCTACCAAAATAACACCGATAGCCAATTCCGGCGGCAAAGCAAAAACTTTGACCAATGCCCAGGCAATGCAAGGCATAATTAAGAATTGCGCTATAATGCCTAATAATACGTCTACTGGACGATGCAAAACAGTTTTAAAATCTTGTACCGTCAACGTCATTCCCATGCCAAACATAACAATCCCCAGCAGCCAGCCAACATACGGCCCAGCCCAAGTTAGCGTTTGGGGTCGCATAGCTCCTACAATCCCAATAAAAACAACAAAGATTGCCATATTGTTTACCAAAAAAGAACAACATTTCTTCAAGGCAATACCTCCTTATGTAGTTTTTTATGGGCAAAAGAAAACAAAAAACGCCCTTCAGCCTAGACTGAAAGGCGCAACATATTGTGCAAACGTCAAACTAAGCAGCAAAAATACTTTGTCTGCTAAGAAATGATGAGTAATCCCTTCTGTCTCGGTCCGTTACGATCCAAGCAGATAACTAATTCCATCTAACTACAATCATCCGAAAAAAAGTATAACTCACATCTGTGATGCTATCTTTTGCCTCTGCCGTATCATACCATATTTAAAATACTTTGTAAACAATAGGTACAGTGTATTTTTATTTCTATTTTATATATATGCAAAAGAAGTTAGAGTGTATGAAATTATTAAATAAAATATCGTACATTTTATCTTGTCCTTGCAATTTTTTCTTATCAATACCTATTTTCTTATATACTTTATATAAAAGCTAAGTCAAATTACTTGAATTTTATATCATTTTAGAATACAATAATAGCATCTTACGTTATTTTTGTTGCGTTGTATGGAACTTAAGTTGCGTAAAATAAAAATTTATCGCAAAGGAGCAGATATAGATGTCTATCCAATTATGTATCGTTATTTTATACATCATTTTTCTATTTGCTATATCCTTGTATGTAAAACGACGGGCAAGTCAAAATCCTACAGAATATTTATTTGCCGGACGAAAATTTTCAACAGGCCTCGTTGCCGTCAGTATTACGGGAATGGCCGTCGGGGCTGCCTCTACAGTAGGGGTAGCAGAAAGTGCTACAAAAATCGGGCTGGCTGCCGGTTGGTATAACGGAGCCTGGGCCATTGGTGCCATTATTATGGGATGTATTGCTGCCGGTAAATATCGTGCATTAAATTGTACAACCATTCCTGAATTATTCGAACGCAGTTACGATAAAAAAGCTCGTATCATCAGTGTCATTGGCTTATCTTTGATTATGATTTGCATTACATCTCTTCAATATGTTGCCGGCGGCTCTATTCTGCATGCGCTAATGCCTGATATTTTTTCCATGCATGCCGGCATGATTGTAAGTGCTATTGTTTTTATTGGCATCACAACGATTGGCGGCCTATGGTCTTCTGGTCTTTCCAATATCCTCAGTGTTACTGTTATTTATTTAGGTATCCTGTATTCGATGGTCCGCGTTTTGCTCCGTGACGGAGGAATCAGCGGCATCAATGCATCATTACCAGCCATGCCATTTGATTGGTTCAGTCCCTTTGGCGGTTTAACGCTGGCTATGCTTCTTGGATGGATTATCGTCATGACAACACAGGCTATTACGGCACAAGGCCCCGTACAAATCGCCTGTGGTGCTAAAAATGTAAAAGCAGCTCGTCGCGGTTATATTCTTGGCGGCATACTCATTTTTCCTGTAGGTTTCTTTTGTGCTATCTTAGGATTAGCTGCTAAATCCCAGTTTCCCGGTTTAAATCCGACGATGGCTTTGCCGCAAATTATTATGAGCTTAGATCCTTTTTCGTCGGGCATGACACTAGCTGCCCTTTGGGCTGCCGATGTATCTACAGCTTGTACTATTTTATTAGGAGCCGGTACATTAATCGCTCAAGATATTTTTAAACGTTTTTTCAAACCAGATATTTCCAAATCATCTTATGTAAAAGCCAATCGCTTAATTATTCTTATTATCGGTGTCGGTACCTTATGGCTTGCCTTTAATGCTGTCGGTATCGTTAAAATTATGCTAATTGGGCTAAGCCTGACAACCGCATTTACGCTTGTTTTTCTCTGTACTATGTTTTGTCCGTCTTTATGCCGCAAGAATACAGCATTTTGGACGACACTTGTTGGCATTATTGGTTTATTTGCTTGGCAGCTTTGTCCTGCCATTCGCGTATTTCCTCATGTCATTTATTTTGAATGGATTATCTGCATTATCACACTGCTCCTTGTCCGTATCATTGATAAAACACCAATTACATTACCAGAAACAAAAGACGATGATCTGTAATATATACGAAAACTACGGCTGCCATATATCTCATTGCAGCCGTAGTTTTTGTATTGATCATATAATTATTATTTTACAATATCTTCTGTCGTTGTCGGCAAATCAGGCATATCCGTGTTAAACCATTTTTTATATAATTTTTGGAATTCACCTTTTTCTTTCAATTTAGCCATAGCTTCATTTACTTCTTGTTGTAATTCTTTATTATTTTTATTCATAGCAAAGGCCAAATATTCCGGTTTTGTATCAGGAATGTCAATCTCATCATACTGACCCTTTCCGTCTTGCGTCAGAAAATAATCGGCAACAGGTTTATCCAAAATACCTGCCGGAGAACCACCAACGCTTAATTCCATAATGATTTCAGAATTATTATCAAACTGTTTAATAGACAAGCCTTTTTCTTCCGCATATTTAGCCCCAGTTGTTCCCATTTGTACGGCAATTTGTTTGCCTTGTAAATCTTCTGCCGAATGAATACCACTTGTCTTGGGCGTTAAAATAACCAGTTTAGATTCATAAAAAGGAGCTGCAAACCGAACTTTTGAGGCTCGTTCCGGTGTTACTGTCATGCCGGCTGCAGCAATATCCATATCGCCCTGCTGGATAATCGGAATGATACCGGAAAAGGGGATATTATGAAATTCAATATCCCGTCCCATTTCCTTAGCCACAGCCTGGATTACATCGATTTCAAACCCTTTATATTCTTCTGATTGATCACTATCTTTAAATTCAAATGGCACAAACGTCGCATTCGTCGCTACACGCAAAGGCTTGCTCTTATCTGTCTGTGCCTCTTTACCACACCCAGCTAATACGGCTACAGATAGTATTCCTGCTAGTACCGCTGTCATTACTTGTTTTACATTCATTTCTAATCCTCCGCATATATGTTATTTTATTCATATTCGCATAAGTATACCATATCTAGCTATAAAAGTCTATTTTACACATAAATATAAACCTGTCCCAACATACAATGTATCGGACAGGTTTATATTATTTTGACAATAATTTCTTTATATTGCTGCCATACTATGTATTACAACAACGATATAGAACGAATTTTCTGACGCAGCGGCAAAATAGAGGAGGGGCTGACAGATATTTCATCTATACCCATTTTTAAGAACGTTTCCGTCAATGTTAAATCGGCTCCCAATTCTCCGCAAATGCCTACCCAAATACCGGCTTTATGGCCGTTTTCAATCGTCTGTTGAATCAAGCGCAATACAGCTGGATGGTGCGAATCAAAAAATGCATCCAATGTTGTCTGCTGCCGATCAATCGCCAACGTATACTGTGTTAAGTCATTCGAACCGATACTGAAAAAATCAACTTCTTTTGCTAATTCGTCACTCATAATGGCTGCTGCCGGCGTTTCTATCATAATACCAATTTCCATCTGCTTGTCATAGGCAATGCCTTGATTATCTAATTCCAACCGCACATTCTGCAGCAGAGACTTACATTGACGTATTTCATCTACTGAAATAATCATGGGGAACATAATCGCAATTTTCCCATACGCAGACGCGCGCAACAAAGCTCGCAGTTGAGTTTTAAACAAGGACGGTCGAGTCAGGCAAATACGGATAGCCCGCATTCCCAATGCCGGATTTGCTTCCGCATCTAAGCCAAAATAATCCACTTTTTTATCAGCACCTATATCCAATGTGCGAATCACAACGGTCTTTCCAGCCATCGTTTCTGCTGTTGTTTTATAGGCTTCAAACTGTTGCTCTTCCGTAGGATATGCTGTATTTTCTAAATATAGGAACTCACTGCGGAAAAGACCGATACCTTCTGCATCGTTGAGAATTGCTTGGGGAAGATTGTCCGGATTGCCAATATTTGCATAGAGACGAATTTTTTTCCCATCTTTCGTTTCTGTAGCCACGCCACGTACAGTTTCCAGTTTTTCCTGTTGTTTTTTCAACTGTTGCTGTCGTTCCGTCATTTGGCAAAGCGTTTCTTGGTCAGGATCAATGTACACTGTACCTGTCGTACCATCAATAATTGCCATCATACCATCGACATCGTTGTGAATTTGCGTGCCTGTATTCACAACAGCTGCAATACCCAGCGTACGTGCTAAAATGGCTGTATGCGAATTGGTGCTACCAGAAGAGGTAACAAATCCTAAAATTTTATCTGTATCTAGCTGCAGCGTTTCACTGGGAGCTAAATCATCGGCTGCAATAATCACATGATCATACTTGCTAAAATCAATACTGGGACCCCCACAAAGTTGCTGTTCTATACGGCGTGAAATATCCAATACATCGGCCGCCCGTGCCTGCATATACGCATCATCCATAGCGCGAAACATATCGGCAAATTGCTGTGCCGTCTGTTCTACTGCTGCTTCTGCATTTAGCATTGTTTCACGAATTTTTCCTTCGATAGATTCGATATAATCATCGTCGTCGAGCATCATTTGATGAACTTCAAAAACAGCCGCCTGTTCTTCACCAATCTTTTCAACTGCTTTTTCATATAGTTTTTGCAACTGCAAAACAGCTTCTGTACGAGCCTTCTGGAACCGCTGTACTTCTGCTTCTGCGTCGTCAATAGCTCGCGGGGCCGTAGAGATCGTATTACGATGAAATAAGGCCAATGGTCCAATTGCAATCCCTGTAAAAACACTTTTACCCTGTAATGTCAGCATGTTGATAGCCTCCTTACTGCCTGTTTAGAAGTTTTCTTTAAAAAATTCTTCCATTGCTTCTGCAGCAGTTGCTTCATCTGCACCATGTATTGTAACGGTAACGGATTCACCTTGTTTGACACCTAGTGCCATGACAGCAAATATTTTTTTCGCATCGCCTGTTCTTTCGCCTTTCACAAGCGTAATGGCCGATGCATATTTTTTAGCTTCTTTAACCAACAAACCAGCCGGACGAGCATGAATACCTTGGGGATCTGTAACTATAAATGTAAATTCTTTCATTGTAAATTCCTCCTTAATACATTGTTGTATGTATAACTATATAATTTTATACGATTATACGTATATTAGACTTGTTTGCGGCGAATCAGGCCTATCAATAGGGCTGCCACGATAACACCCACAGCCAATGAAACGAGATACATCGGCCAATTGACGACAACGCCAAAGACGAAAATACCACCATGCGGTGCCGGAACCGTACAGCCAAAAAGCATGGAAAGGGCACCAGCAACAGCGGCTCCAATAGCACATGGCGGAATGATATGTACTGGATCTGAAGCAGCAAAAGGAATCGCTCCTTCTGTAATAAACGATAGTCCCATAATAAAGTTAGTAATCGTTGATTGCCGTTCTTTGGGCGTAAATTTCCCTTTGAATAGTAACATCGCCAATGCAATTGCAATAGGTGGAACCATGCCGCCAATCATAACGGAAGCCATAATTCCAGAACTAACGGCCTCACCAGATGTATTCAGTAAAGAAGCTGTACCAAAAACATAGGCAGCTTTATTAATCGGACCGCCAAAATCAATAGACATCATACCGCCTAAAATAAAACCTAAAAGAATACGACTGGATGTTGTCATACTGTTGAGCATATCGGATAGCCATGTATTAAATAAAGCCGTTGGCGGGTTAATGATATAAGTCATAACAATTCCCATTAAAACTAATCCTAAAACAGGATAAAGTAAAATAGGCTTGATGCCATCCAATGCGTTAGGAAGACGGGAAAATATTTTTTTTAATAAAAGAATCAAATAGCCACCAATAAATCCGGCAAAAAGGGCTCCAAAAAAGCCAGACCCACCAGTTGATGCTAAAAATCCACCAACGATACCGGGCATTAATGCCGGTCGTTCACCAATACTCATGGCAATATAGCCGGATAAAATCGGCAGCATCATGCTAAATGCCAAACCGCCAATTTGTTTAAGAAACGCAGCCAGCGGCATGCCTGTCCCAAATTGTGCTGTCCCGGCATGCTGCATATCAAACAGAAAGGCTAGGGCAATTAAGATCCCGCCACCAATGACAAAAGGCAGCATGTGCGATACACCATTCATGAGATGTTTGTAAATCTGCCGTCCTGCACTTTCTGTTTCTTCGCCGTCTGCAAGTACAGCCGTATGTGCTGCTTCTTCTTTTCCTTGAAACAATGGGGCCTTACCATCTAAAATCGTTTGTATTAATTCTTCCGGAATTTTAATGCCATTGGCCACTTTCGTGAAGATAACCGTTTTTCCCACAAACCGTTGTATAGGAACATCTTTATCACAAGCCACAATAATACCCGCAGCCCGTTGAATATCTGATGCCGTCAACTGATTTTTTACACCACTGGAACCATTGGTTTCTACTTTGATAGATACGTTCATCTTTTCAGCTTGATGTTCCAACGCTTCTGCTGCCATATACGTATGCGTAATACCTGTAGGACAAGCTGTAACAGCTGCAATAAATAGTTTTGGCGATTCCGTCGCTGCCGTATCAGGTGTATCAGCTGCTTGTACGGGTTCAGACTGCGCTGCTTTTGTTTCTTGTCCTTCCGCAGCAAGCTGCGCCGTTTCTGCTGTATCGATGATAGTCATATATTCTTCCGCCGTTTTGGCATTCATCAGATTTTCTCTAAATACATCATCCATGAGCAATCGACTTAGCCGGCTTAATACTTCTAAATGCACATTATTTCCATCTGCCGGAGCTGCAATCAAGAAAAACAGATAGGCCGGCTCATCATCTAAACTTTCGTAGTCCACGCCATTTCTAACAATCATCGATGCTAAGCCGGGAGCTTTGACAGCATCCGTCTTGGCGTGGGGAATTGCAATGCCTTCACCAATGCCAGTACTGCCTTCTTTCTCGCGAGCTAACACGCATTTTTTATAGGCTTCCTTATCTGTTAGATTACCGCTTGCAGCCATTAAATCCACAAGACGGTCAATGGCTGCATTTTTATCCGCTGCCACAGCTTGTAAATCAATACTTTCTCTGTGCAGTAAATCTACAATACGCATAGACTATACATCCTTTCTGCTGTGTATTCGTTAATGTGATAGTTCTTGATATAATGACATAATTTCTTCTTTCGTTGCTAACCATTCATGAAATGCCGAGGCACTGCCGGCACAAATGCCCATGTGTAATGCTTCCCGCAAATTACCGTCCGATGCAGCATACCCTGCTAGGAATCCAGCTACCATACTGTCACCGGCTCCAACAGAATTGATTAATTTACCGGCAGGGGAGGGCATTTGATAGATGCGTCCATCTTCACCAGCCAAAATCGCACCGTCTTTGCCTCGCGACACCAAAACATTACGCGCACCCATCGTTTGCAGTCGTTTGGCACAAATGGTAATTTCTTCATCTGTATGCAATTCTGCGCTAAACAATTCACCTAGTTCAAATTGATTCGGCTTAATTAAAAATGGCCGGTATTTCAAAACTTTTTTCAGCAAATTACCCGTAGCATCTACGACCACTTTAATAGGGCGTCCCTGCATCTGTTTTAAAATATCTTCATATATCGTATCAGGAATATCAGCAGGTATACTTCCTGCTAAAACCAATATATCTGTATCAGAAATACTTTGTATTTGTTCCATCAGCATCTGTAATTTTTCTTTGGGAATATGCGGGCCCGTTCCATTGACAGCCGTTTCTTGTTGGGAACTAATTTTTAAATTAATCCGTGAATATCCTTCATCTAACGAGATAAATTGAGCCATACCACCATGCTGTTCTACTAACCGCTGTATTTCTTTGCCTGTAAAACCAGCTGTAAACCCCAACATAGCAGCAGGAATCTGCAAATGTCCCAATACTAAAGCTACATTAATTCCTTTGCCGCCAGGATAAATCATTTCCCTGCGAGCTCGATTGATTTCACCTACAGAAAAATCATCCATGTATACTACATAATCCAAGGACGGATTCAAGGTTACTGTATAAATCAAAGTACATGCACCTCCGTAAGTCGCTGATAGGGCGTATAATCGACAATATCTTTGCCTTTAGCTGTAATAATCACAACTTGTTTAATATCTGCAAACGTAATATAGGCGGATAACCCGAATTTACTGCCGTCTGCCAGTACATAGGACTTCATACACTTGGCAACAGCTGCTCGTTTACAAACAGCTTCTTCATCATCTGGTGTCGTACAGCCTGTCCGAATCGTAATCCCATTGGCTCCAAAAAATCCTTTGGTAAAATGATATCGTTCTAACATATCCCGCATTTCACTACCAATAATAGCTTCCGTTTTTCCTTTTACCCGTCCTGGCAATATGTATACTTTGACATCGTTACGGCCCAGTTTTTGTGCAAGAGGAATACTATTCGTAACAAAAGTTGCTTCAGAACCGACTAAAAATTCTGCCATTTGTTCTACTGTTGAACCGGCATCTAAATACACAAAATCATTTTTCTCGACTTTCTCTGCTGCAAATTTAGCAATACGCCGCTTGTCCAGCATGTAAAAGGAATATTTTTCTTGGAGGTTTTCCATATCCGCTTCATAAGAAATTTCTTTAACGGCAGTCGCACCGCCATGAACCCGTTTTAATCGGCCTTGTTTATCTAGGGCAAATAAATCCCGACGTACCGTTGACTCCGATATATCCAAAAAATTAACAAGTTCCTGTACAGAAATAGCCCCACTAATATTAACTATTTTTACGATCTCATTCTGCCTCTCTTCGGTTAACATGATTCCACCTCGTTTCTATAGCTGTATTATATATTCATTTTCAATCATTTTCAATCATTTTCAATCACCATTCGTATAAAGTACGTATCACTGCCTCGTTATGTCTTTTAATTATATCTGTATACATCCAATATGGTTCCTTTGTCTTTTGTTTTTCTATGGTATAATACTATATAAAAATTATACAGTATCATGGTTGCACAACATATCATGTAATACAAAGACGCCTATAAAAAATAGGAGATACGTCTGCCTATCATGAGATGTCTGTACCATATACATATACCAATACCATTTCATCAAGGAGGCATACATGAGCACACCTACACGATTTTCCCTTCACAACACGCCGCATCCGTGGCTGGAAAAGTTAGAGAAATTCGGAAATACACTACCCAACCCGGCTATTCTTTTTCTTATTTTACTTATCCTATTAGCTGTTATATCCTATATCATGCAATTATCTAATATAACGGCTTTGGATCCTAAAACTCAAAACATAATTCATATAAAAAGTTTGATTAGTGCCGAAGGATTAGATTGGTTTTTATCGAATCTTATCAAAAATTATATTAATTTTCCTCCGTTAGGAATGATTCTTGTACTTACATTGGGACTAGGCGTTATTTCTGAAACAGGATTACTGGAAGCACTGATTCATCATTTTATACAGCATATCCCCAAGCGTTACGTTACATGTCTTGTCGTACTTGTCAGCTTTATCAGTCATTTAGCTTCCAATGCAGCCATTATTATCATGCCGCCACTGGCTGCTATGCTGTTTCGGTCCCTAGGCCGTCATCCCCTGGCTGGTTTTGCTTGTTCCGTTGCGGCCCTTGAATCCGGATTTACGGCCAATATCTTCATTGGAACAACAGACGTATTGCTATCAGGCATTACAACACAAGCAGCACATAGTATACAACCAGGGCTAACGGTATCACCAATAGACAATTGGTTTTTTATTGCTTTTTCTGTACTGTACTTGACAATTTTCACGACACTGATTACAGAAAAATTCATTGAACCGCGTCTAGGTACCTACGGACGTCCAAGAGCAAGATACGCAATCTATGCCGCTTATATCTGACCAAGAAAAGAAAGCCTTACATAAAAGCGGTATCGCTGCACTTATCTACATAGTCGTTATCGTACTACTCACTGTTCCCGATACCGGTTTGCTGCGTAATCCACAAACTCATTCTTTACTAGGTTCTCCCTTATTACGTGGCATTATCCCGCTTATTTGTGGTTTTTTATTAACAGTAGGCCTGACATACGGTATCTCCATAAAAAAAATTACTAGTGCCGATACACTAATACAATGTATGTCTAATGCTATCAAAGGACTATCTAATTTTTTAGTAATGGCTTTTTTTATCGCTCAGTTCATTGCCGCATTTACATGGACAAATATGGCTTCCCTTATTGCCATGAAGGGGGCAATCATATTACAAAGTATTCACATGACAGGGTTGCCTGCTTTTATTTGTTTTATGCTATTTAGTCAGCTTATGGGCCTTTGCATCGCCAGTGGGTCTGCCATATGGGCCATGTTATCTACCATATTCGTTCCTATGTTTATGATGCTAGGGTATCATCCTGCCTGGATTCAAGCTGCCTTTCGAGCCGGTAATGGGTCGCTGAATAGTGTTTCCCTAACAAATCCATTCTTGCCGTTTTTCTTAGATATTATTCATACATATAAAAAAGACAGTGGTATTGGTACGTTCTTATCGCTAATGATGCCCTATGCTATAGGATATCTAGTATTATGGTACGGTTTATTCATCTTTTGGTACTGCATGGGTTGGCCCGTCGGTCCCGGTATTCCGCAACAGTTATAATCGTCTGCTTATATTTAATAGCACGATTAAAAAAGGAAAGTTTATCTTCACATAAAGTGATAAACTTTCCTTTTTTTATTTATTTATATTATTTATTTAGGTTATGCACATATATTCTTTATTGACAAGTATATAAGAGTGTATTATCCTACCGTAGGGAATCGTATAGATTTTATCTTTTATGATAGGGTATATTTTTAGGAGGGATGATATGAAACATGCAACAACTATTGCGCCACCCGTCGAAGACGACAATCGCGGCGCGTTTTTAAAAGAATTAGAACGAATAGGGAATAAACTTCCTAATCCAGCTATTATTTTTCTTATTTTATTTATTGCCTTAGGAGTTATTTCCTATTTCATGCAATTAGCAGGAGTAACTGCAATTAATCCCAAAACAGATGAAACGCTATACATAAAAACACTGATTAGTGCCGAAGGATTAGACTGGTTATTAACCAATTTAATCAAAAACTATATTCATTTTCCACCCTTAGGCATGATCATTGTCTTGACATTTGGGTTAGGAGTTGCTTCAGAAACGGGATTTTTAGAAACATTAATCCACCATTCTATGCATAATATTCCCAAACGGTATGTGACATTAGCTGTTGTATTTATTAGTTTAATGAGCCATTTGGCCTCGGATGCGGCAATTGTTATTATGCCTCCGTTAGCGGCAATGTTATTTTATTCCATGGGGAGACATCCTCTCGTTGGTTTTGCTTGCTCATTGGCCGCTATTTATTCTGGATTTACAGCCAACTTACTGATTGTTACCACTGATGTCCTTTTATCCGGCATTACAACCCAAGCTGTCCGCATTATTGATCCCACGCTTACGGTGTCACCAATCGATAATTGGTATTTTATGGCCTTTGCCGTCTTTTATCTCACAGCCGTTACAACATTAATTACGGAAAAATTTGTAGAACCTCGTTTAGGTATATATGATCCCGCTCACGCTAATGGGCAATTACAAATGCCCGATGTTTCTGAAAACGAAAAGAAAGCACTGAGACACTGCGGCATTGCGGCTCTTATCTATATCGCCATTGTCGTATTACTCGCTTTTCCGGATAATGGGTTGCTGCGTAATCCTCAAACCCATTCTTTGCTAGGTTCGCCACTTCTTCGCGGCGTTATCCCATTACT